>JALYSL010000332.1 GCA_030854825.1 Pseudomonadota bacterium | reverse complement strand
CAATCGGAAGCGCTTGCTGACGCGGGTGCGTCGCTTCGCTCGGCGCAGGCGGCGAGCGGCACGCAGCGCGATGTCGTCGCCGCAGTGGCGCAACAGATCCAGGTCGCCGCAGCGGAAACGCGCGGCATCGACGAGCGCCTGAGCCAGGCGCAAGGGCGCCGTGAACGGGTGGCCGCCGAAGAGCGGGGCTTGACTCCGGTCGATCCGGTACGGCTTGACGCGGCGCGCCAGCGCTCGACCGATTCCGATGTCGCGTTGGCCGCTGCCGAAGCCCAACTGGCACAGTGGCAGGAGCGCGTCCCGGTGCTCGAGGAAGCGCGTCGCGCGATGCAGGCGTCGGCGAATGACGAATCGCGTCGCCAGGCCGATCTCGGCGCGCGTCTCGAGGCCCTGAAGGCGTTGCAGGAAAAAGTCCAGGTCGAAGACAAGCTGAAGCCCTGGCTCGCCAAGCACGGCCTCGAAACGCTGCAGGGCCTGTGGCGGCGCGTTCGTATTGAGCCCGGCTGGGAGGCGGCGCTGGAAGCGGCATTGCGCGAGCGGCTCGGTGCCCTCGAAGTCGGCCGGCTCGACACAGTGCGTGCCTTCGCCGCCGATGCGCCGCCGGCACGGCTCGCCTTCTTTACCACCCCGGCGGCGCCGACGCCGCCCGCGCATCGCACCCTGCCGCGTCTGGCCGAGTTGCTGCATCTGGGCGATTCGGGCCTCGCGGCCTTGCTCGGCGATTGGCTCGAAGGCGTCTACACCGCGACCGATCTCGATGCGGCACTCGCCGTCCGATCGAGCCTGACTCACGGCGAGGTGATCATGACCCGGGAAGGCCATGCGGTCAGCCAGTTCGCCGTCAGCTTCTACGCCCCCGATTCGCAGCAGGCCGGCTTGCTGGCGCGGGCTCAGGAGATCGAGAACCTGGAAAGGCAGACGCGCGCCCAAAGCATCATCAGCGAGGAAGCGAAGAGCCGACTGGTGCGTGCCGAAGCCGAGAGCAGCGAGGCTGCCGAGCGTCTCGCCGCCAGCCGGCGCGACGCGCAGGCGGCGCAATCGGCTTCGCACCAGCAGCAGGTCGAGCTGCTGCGGCTGACCCAGCTGGTCGAACAGACCCTGCAGCGCCGCGAGCAACTCGACGTCGAGCGGGCGGCCGCCGAGGCCGAGATCGAAGAGCTCGAATCGCGTCGTGCCGACGGGCACACGCGCTTCGAATCGCTCGATGCCGAGCTGGCGGTCGCGCAGGAGCGCCACGCCGAGCTCGACGAGTCGGCTCGCGCCGCTGAACGGATGGTCGCCGCGGCGCGCGAACAAGCGAGCGCACTGGAGCGGCAGGCGCAGGAATCGGCGTTCGAGCTCCGATCGCTGATGGCGCGGCGTGCGGAGCTCGAACGGTCGATCGCCACGGCCTTGCAGCAGCTCGATGCCAGTCGCGCCGCCGACGCGGCCCTGGTCGCCGAACTGGAACGACTGACCGACACGCGGGCTGAAGTCGAGCTGCAGCAAGCTCTGGCGAAGAAGGTCGAGCGCGAAGGCGCGCTAGGCGCGAAGCGCAGCGTCTACGACGACCTTTCCCAGCGGTTGCGCGGTGCCGATGAAGCGCGGCTCGGCCTCGAGCACGCGCTGCAGCCGCTGCGCGACCGGCTCGGTGCCTTGCAGCTGGAGGAGCAGGCGGCCAAGCTCGGCGGCGCCCAGTATCTGGAGCAACTCGAGGCTGCCGGCGCTGATCGCGACGCCGTCCGGCGCGGCATCGAAGAAGGCAGCGTCAAGCTCCCGGGCTTGCAAGGCAGGATCGACGGGCTCAATCGCGAGATCGAGTCGCTGGGCGCCGTGAACCTCGCCGCCCTCGACGAGCTGACGACCTCGCGCGAGCGCAAGGGCTTCCTCGACGCGCAGAACGCCGACCTCGGCGAAGCGATGTCGACGCTGGAAGACGCGATCCGGAAGATCGACCTGGAGACGCGCGAGCTGCTCGGCACGACCTTCGATCAGGTCAACGAGCACTTCGGCCGCATGTTCCCCACGCTCTTCGGCGGCGGCACGGCGCGTCTGGTCATGACCGGCGACGAGATCCTCGACGCCGGCGTGCAGGTAATGGCGCAGCCGCCCGGCAAGAAGAACAGCTCGATCCACCTCCTCTCGGGCGGCGAGAAGGCGCTGGCGGCGATCGCCCTGGTGTTCGCGATCTTCCAGCTCAACCCGGCGCCGTTCTGCCTGCTCGACGAGGTCGACGCGCCGCTCGACGACGCCAACACCGAGCGCTATGCCAAGCTCGTCACCGAGATGGCGAAAGTGACCCAGTTCC
>JALYSL010000320.1 GCA_030854825.1 Pseudomonadota bacterium | reverse complement strand
TCGGCGCCGAGCGGGTCGAGGGACCAGTCCTGCCCGTCCCACGGCACGGTGTCGGTATGACCCGAGACGATCACGCCGGCCGGCTTGCCCTCGCCGACGGTGGCGAAGAGATTGGCCTTTCTGCCTTCGTCGTCGAAAGTGAGCGTGCTCTTGACGCCGTGCTTGGCGAGCTCGTCGCGAATGAAGTGGATCAGCTCGAGATTCGATTCGCGGCTGACCGTGTTCATGCGCACCAGCGCGCGGGCCAGGTCGAGAGCGTGAGCGGAGAGGGGCTGGTCCATCGTTATGCCACCTTCTGGCGAACCAGCTTGACCTGCAGTTCGCAGCCCACCGCGCTTGCATAACGCTTGAGCGTGGCGAGCGACGGCGCGTGTTTACCCGCCGACTCGAGGCGCGATACTGCGCTCTTGGTCGTGCCCATGCGCTCGGCGACGGCATCTTGCGTGAGGCCAGCCCGCGAACGAGCTTTGAACATTTGCCCCGCGACTTGGTATTCCAGTTCCAAGGCGCCGTACGCATCGGTGAAACCCTGGCGTGCACGGGCCTTAGCCAAGAACGCCTTGTGGTCGTGAGCAACGGGCTTGTACTTCAGTTCAGTCAACTTGCAACTCCTTGAGGCGCCTGCGCGCCAGCTTCAGCTCACGGTCGGGTGTCTGTTGCGATTTCTTGATGAACGCATGCAGCACGACAATCCGTTTGCCGATCTGAAAACAATAGAACGCGCGGCCGATACCCGAACGCCCGCGCGGCCGCAATTCGAACAATCCGTCGCCGAAGGCCCGCGAGTGCGGGAGACGAAGGCTCGGCCCATGTTCGATCAGCAGCTCAACGAGACGCGCATAGTCGGCAAGAACATCCACGGGCCATGACTCGATCTCGGCAAGAACGCGCTCATGAAAGTACTCAACCTCGAACGCCATTCATGCATGTTAGCAAATATGCTAACCCGACGCAACGACAAGCCGCTCTCATGACCGACATCACCCGCACCGACATCGCCGCCGCCCGCGAGCGCATCGCCGCCGACATCCGCCACACGCCGCTCATGCGCGTTCGCGGCAGCCAGCTCGGCATCGACTGCGCCGAGCTCTGGCTCAAGCTCGAGCACCTGCAGGCGGGCGGCAGCTTCAAGGCGCGCGGCATGTTCAACCGCATGCGCGCCAACCCGGTACCCGAAGCCGGCGTTGTCATCGCTTCGGGTGGCAACGCCGGCATCGCCGTGGCGGTGGCCGCCCAAGCGATGGGCGTGCGCTGCGAAGTGTTCGTGCCCGAGACGGCGAGCCCCGCCAAGCGCGACAAGCTCGGCGAGCTGGGCGCCGTGCTCACCGTGCGTGGCGCCGGCTACGCCGATGCGCTGGCCGCGAGTCTCGAGCGACAGAAGCACACGGGCGCACTGCTGATGCATGCCTACGACCAGCGCGAAGTCGTCATTGGCGCGGGCACGCTTGCCGCCGAGGTGGAAGAAGACGCGGGTGTGCCTGATCGCGTTCTGGTCAGCGTGGGCGGCGGTGGGCTGATCGCCGGCGTCGCCGCGTGGTTCCAGGACCGCTGCGCGATCGATGCGCTCGAGCCCGAGCTCGCGCCGACGCTGTGGCGGGCGCGAGAAGCCGGCAAGCCGGTGGACGTGGAGGTGTCGGGCATCGCCGCCGATTCGCTCGGGGCGCGAAGGATCGGCGGCATCGCTTGGGAATTGACGCAACGGCATGTGAAGGCCGCGCACCTGCTCGGCGATGCGGCCATACGCGCGGCGCAGATGGCGATGTGGAAGAAACTCAGGCTGGCCGTCGAACCGGCAGCGGCATTGCCCCTCGCGGCATTGGCGAGCGGCACCGTCGCGCCCCGACGAGACGAGCGCGTGCTGCTGGTGATCTGCGGCGCCAATGTCGATCCGGCAACGCTGACCCCGCAGGCGCATTGACCGAGAATCGGAAATGAACATCACGATCCTCGACGACTACTTCGACACCCTGAGAACGCTGCCCTGCTTTCTCAAGCTCGATGGCCATGTCGTCACGGTCTGGAACGATCATGTCCAGGACGACGATGCCCTGGCCGAGCGGCTGCGCGACACCGAAGTGCTCGTGCTGTTCCGCGAGCGGACGCAGATTCGCGCGCCACTGCTGGATCGCCTGCCGAAGCTGCGCCTGATCAGCCAGCGCAGCGTCTACCCGCACATCGACATCGACGCCTGCACGCGGCTCGGCATCATCGTGTCGTCCGACCTGCACATGGGCAGCCCCTCGTACGCGACGGTCGAGCTGACCTGGGGCCTCGTGATCGCGGCGATGCGGCAGATCCCGCAGCAGATGCGAGCCTTGCAGCAGGGCCATTGGCAGATCGGCGTCGGCACCAACTTGCGCGGCAAGACGCTCGGCATCTTCGGCTACGGCCGCATCGGCGCCGCAGTGGCGGCCGGAGCGGCCACCTTCGGCATGAAGGTGCTGGTGTGGGCGCGCGAAGCCTCGCTGGCGCGGGCGCGGGAAGCCGGCTTGGCCGTGGCGTCGAACAAGAACGAGTTCTTCGAGCAAAGCGACGTCGTGTCGCTGCACATGCGCCTGGTGGACACGACCCGAGGCATCGTCAGCGGTGCCGACCTGGCCCGCATGAAGCCGGCGGCCCTGATCGTGAACACCAGCCGCGCCGGGCTGATCGCACCGGGCGCGCTCGCGAAGGCGCTCACCCTGGGCCGGCCCGGCATGGCGGCGGTCGATGTCTACGAAGAAGAGCCGCTGCACGACGTCGATCATCCGCTGCTGAAGATGCCCAACGTCGTCTGCACCCCGCACATCGGCTACGTCACCCGCGACGAGTACGAGCTCCAGTTTTCGGACATCTTCGACCAGATCGTCTCCTATGCGGCGGGCCGGCCGACCCACGTGGCCAACCCCGACGCACTGGCGCGAGCACGAGCCGGCCACCCCTAGTTCGGTGCGACCTCGTCGTCGACGGCCTTCTGCACCGTCCGGTAGAAGGCCTCTCGCGCCTCGCTGGCAGCGGGATCTCTCGCTCCCCCCGCCCAGTCCGCGTTGGAGGCGATCACGAGCCTGCGTTTCGGGTCGATGAAGATGCCCTGGCCGAAGATGCCGCGCGCGGCGAAGCTGCCGTCGTCGTAGGTCCACCACATGTAGCCGTAGCCGCGGCCCGGCTGGGAAATGTCCGTGCGCTTGCTCGTTGCTTCGGCCAGCCAGCCTTCCGGCACGATGCTCTGAGCGTTGACACGGGCTCCGTTCAGGATGAAGAGCCCGAAACGAGCGAAGTCGCGCGTCGCGGCCTGGAAGCAGCAGCCGCTGATCTCCTGCCCCGTCTTGCTGAGAAGCCAGGTCGCCTGCTGTTCCATGCCGGCCGGCACCCAGATCTTTTCCGAGAGGTACGCCGACAAGGACTTCTTCGTCGCCTGGCTGACGAGGATGCCAACGAGGTTGGTTTCGCCGGTGCTGTAGTTCCAGCGCGTGCCGGGCGGCGCGTCTCGGGGCAGACGCCGGAGATAGCTGACGAGCGCATCGACACCTTCTTCGGGTTTGTGGTTGTTGAACCGCGCGACGTCGGAGTTCGGGTCGGCGTAGTCCTCGTTCCAGCGAACCCCCGAGGTCATCGTCAGTAGCTGGCGAATGCTGACGTCGTCGTAGGCCGAGCCTTTCATCTGCGGGATGTAGTCGCTGACCTTGTCGTCCATGCTCTTGATGTAGCCGTCGCGAATGGCCGCACCGACCAGGGTGGAAGTGATCGACTTGGCCACCGAGAAGCTTGTCCAGCGCCCGCTGCTGTCGAAGCCGAGCCCGTAGCGCTCCAGGCGCACCTTGCCGTCCTGCACGACGACGAGTGCCGCGGCGCGCTGGCCCGCCATGTAGGCATCCACGTCGATGGGCAGCATAAGAGGCGGCCCCTGCGGCAGCGAGAGCGGAGTGGCGCCGGCCTGCACGACGTGCGACTTCGCCAGCACCGGCAGCCGATCGAGTGCGCGAAAGGCCGCATCGCGTTGCGGCTGGTTCCAGAACAGGAGGTCCCGGTTGGTGGGCACCGTCGCCAGCAGCCCGCGCGTTTCCTTGTCCAGGCTGAACCAGCCGACAATGCCGACGACCACCAGGACAGCCAGCAAACCGAGGGCGATCTTCCTGATCTTCATCGCGGCAGTCCGAAGAGACGTTGAGATGGGCCCCATTGAACACGATCCCGGTTCGCCGACGCCCTGCGTAGAATTCTGTCGCGTCGCGTCGCGTCGCGTCGCGTCGCGTCGCGTCGCGTCGCGTCGCCGAGCCCTTCGCGCGTCCACGAACACGCCGTCTCGCGCGACGATGGGCTGCATCTTTCACGCAAACATCCTCTGGAGCACTCGATGAATCGTCAATTCGCCTCTCTTGCCCTGGTCGCGGGCCTTTTCGCAGCGGGCACATCGTTCGCCCAAGCCCCCGCCGGTGCCCCTGCGGGATCGACGGGTGTGTGCAAGGACGGCTCGTACACGTCCCAAGAGACCAAGAAAGGTGCCTGCGCCGGTCACAAGGGCGTAAAGGACTGGTTCGCGGTGACCGCCGCCGCTGCGCCGGCGATGAAGACGGCGGCACCCGCTGCCGCCGTGACGACGACTCCCGCAGCGACAAAGACTGCAACAGCACCCGCGACGGCGCCCGCCGCCGGGGGTGGCCCGGGCCAGGTCTGGGTCAACACGAGCTCGAAGGTCTATCACTGCTCGGGTACCAAGTACTACGGCAAGACCAAGCAGGGCGAGTACATGACCGAGGCGGCCGCAAAGGCCGCAGGCGCTCACGCCGATCACGGCAAGGCCTGTTCCTGACGGCGACGGGAAGCCGTTCCCGGCGCTTGGAACACCACGCGGCAGGTGCCGCGTGGTTCGGGCAAGCCGTTACTGCGACGGCACGACGCCCCCCGGCGTGAGCTTGTCGATAGCCTGCGGAAGTATCGCGGACAGCTTGCCCGCCAGGTCTTGCGACGACATGCCCAGCTTGGCCGCCATCGCGTTGAGGGTGTCCTGGTCGAAGGCTTGATGCACCTGGTCGGGCGAGATGCTCTGGTTTTGTCCATTGCCGACCCAGGACTGGACTGTCGCACCCAGCCCCTGCCTTTGAAACTGGTCGACGATCCCTTGCACGCCACCGTGCCTTTCGATCAAGTTGTTGACGACGGAGACCATCTCACCGCCAACGACGCCACCCAAAATTCCGTCCAGCAGTCCCATCGCGAATACCTCCCTGTGAACGAATAGATCGCGGGCACAACCCGGACTGGGCCCGTCGCGATCGACCCGGGATCGCCATTATCTGTGCGCTCGGGGTGCTTCAGTCTTCACGAAATGAGGCGGACGAAACCCTAACAATTGCTGTTGTTGGCGAGTGACTGCTGGTGTCCCCGTGACCGCCG
Source organism: Pseudomonadota bacterium (assembly GCA_030854825.1). The sequence goes on along the minus strand of JALYSL010000320.1, from coordinate 4,490 downwards.
AGTTCGCTCGGCGAGAGCAACGTCGCAGTGCAGGCTGATGCAACTCGGCGCCAGTAGACCGGCTCATGCGATCACGCGCCCGGAATGTTCGCGTTCGACCTGCTCGCGGCGAGCTGCTGCTCCAGCCGGTTCCGGTCTGCCATCAGCCGGCCGGCGACCAGCGTCACGACCTGGAAGCCGAACGCCGGGTTCTGGAAATACAGCTGCTGAAAGGTCCCCTCGTCGATGCGCAGCACGGTGCAATCCGTCGTGCAGAAAGCGGTCAAGGTTCGGCGTTTGTCAGGCGCGAAGAAGGCGATCTCGCCGAACAGGTTGCCGGCCTCCATCATTTGGCCGCTCTCGACGAATTCGATGCGACCCTCGACGAGGAAATACAGGTGATCGGCGGCATCGCCCTTTCGGAACAACACGGCGCGCGCCTTCAGGCGCTGTCTGCGCATGTAGGGCTTGAGCCAGATGCCGGACAGATCGCCCGCCGAAGCCGACGCGCGCACGCGGCGCGTCAGGCGAACCATCTCCATGGCCCGGTAGATGTTGACGGGCAGCAGCGTCCCGTGCAGCAGCACCATCACCAGCGATGGATGGAGTGCCCCATAGACGAGGAAGCCCAGGTTGCCGCCCACCGCAAGACAGCGCAGCGGGATCATGGTCTTGACGAACGAGCTGACGATCACCAGCACGGCGGCAACTCCCGCCGAGCACAGGGCGAAGATGGCCAGCGGCGACGCAAACGCCTGCGCGAGGCTTGCGGCTGCGGCGGCGAACAATTCGTGCGCTGACATGCGTGTCTTCCTTATGCGCTGCCTTGCATGCGAGCGTCGTGCAATGTGCCACAGGCGCAAGGCGCGGCGGCATACTAGCGGCCATGCTTGCCGACCCGCCGTTGAGCTGCAGCCGCCGGACTCTGCTGGCCGAGGCGCTTGCGGTCGCCGTCGCATGCGAGTTCGCGCCGCTCGTTGCACTCGCTGCGCCGCTTGCGCTGCCGGTCGAGAACGTCACGCGCCTGTATACGGTCGAGGTTGCGCGCATCGAGACGCCGACCGACACCGACGCTGTCGTGCGTGCGCTGCGCGACTGGCCCGGCCAGGTGGCGATCGGCGGCGGCCGTTTCAGCATGGGCGGGCAGATCGCCATCGCCGGCGGGCTGCACCTGGACATGCGACAAATGAAGCACGTCGTCTGGCTGCGCGCCGACGAGCACCGCGTTCGGGTGCAGGCCGGCATCACCTGGCGTGACCTGCAGGACACGCTCGACGAGCACGACCTGTCGGTGCGCACGATGCAGAGCTATGCCAACTTCACGGTCGGTGGTGCGGTATCGGTCAACGCCCATGGCCGCTATGTCGGGCATGGGCCGATCGGTCACTCGGTGCAGGCGCTGCAGCTGGTGCTGGCCGACGGCCGCGTCGTCGAGGCCAACCGTCGGGAGAACACCGAGTTGCTGCGCGCGGCGCTGGGAGGCTACGGCGCGATCGGTGTCATCACCGAAGTCGAGCTCGATCTCGACGACAACACGAAGATCGAGCGCGACATCGAGTTCGTGCCGCTGGCCGACTACCCGAGGTTCTTTGCCGACAAGGTGCTGAACGATCGCTCCAGCGTGATGCACAACGCCGACCTGCTGCCGCCGCGATTCGATGCGCCGCTGGCCATCACCTGGCGCCGCACCGACAAGCCGCTGACGCGCCCGCAACGCCTGGTGCCGCGCGGCCAGACCTACAAGCTGGAGCGCAACGCTTTGTGGTCGCTGACCGAGTTGCCGCTGGCCGGCCGCCTGCGCGAGCCGGCGAGCGACTGGGTGCGCCGGGCCCGCCCCGAGGTCGCCTGGCGTAACCACGAGGCGAGCCTCGACGTGGCCTCGCTCGAGCCGTATTCGCGCCGCCTCGCGACCTACGCGCTCGACGAGTTCTTCGTCCCGCCGCGACACTTCGACGCCTTCGTGCGCGACATGGGCCGCATCCTGCGGCGCCACCGCGTGGCCGCGGTCAATGTCTCGATCCGGCACAGCCCGGCCGATACGCTGGCGCTGCTGCCCTGGGCCCGCGAAGATGTGTTTTCGTTCGTGCTGTTCTACAGGCAGGGCGTCGACCTGCAGGCGCAGGGTGTCGTCGGCGAATGGACCCGCGAGCTCATCGACGCCGCACTGCAGCACGAGGGGCGCTACTACCTGCCGTATCAGCTGCAAGCCACGCGCGAGCAGTTCGAGCGCGCCTACCCAGAAGTCGTGCAGCTGCGCCAGCTCAAGGCGGTTGTCGACCCGCAGAGCCGCTTCAGCAACTCGCTCTGGCAGAAATACCTCTGACGCATGGTATTCATGGGGGCCTCGGATCCTCCGGCGCCCGGTTCGACGCGATGACTTCTTCGCTGGCCCTGCACCCGCTGTTCGCCGGCATTTCGGCCACGGCGCTCGCGCAACTCGAGAGACACCTGCAGACTCGTCACTTCGAAGCGGGCGACATCATCCTGCGCGCCGGCGTGCCGTCGGCCGAGCTATTCGGGCTGATCGACGGCGCCGTGCGTGTCGACCTGGCGGGCGGCGGCCGGCGGGTGCTGCTGGTGCCGCCGCAATGTTTCGGCGAGCTGTCTGCGCTGACCGGCGATCCGGTCTCGGCCACCGTCGTCGCCCAACGAGATGCACGAGCCTGGGTACTCTCAGCGCCCGTCCTACTGGAGGCGATGGCGCAGGAGACCGCGTTCTTCCGCAACGTGGCAACCTTGCTGGGGCTGCGCTTGCGCGAGCGCACGCGCCGTGCACCGGCGAGCCGGCCGCGCGTCGTGCTGATGCCGACCCCGGAGGAAGGCGACGGAGTCTTGCTGGCCGCGCTTGCGCGGGGCTTGCAGCACTACGCGCCCGGCTCCGAGCACGACGACGTGTCGCGCGACGAGATTGCGCTTGGCTCGCTGCGTATTCGCCGCTGGCGCGACGAAGGTGCAGGCGACGCGGTGCTGCTGCTCCGCAGCGGCCCGGCCGGCTGTGCAACGTTGCTGGCGGAGCTCGATGCCGACGATGCGTTGCTGGTCACCGCAGACGATCTGCTCGGCCTTCCCGACACGCTCGCCGCACCTGTCATCTGGCGGCGCGGGGCACTCTCGGAGGCGGCGGCCATGCAGCGCTGGTGCCACGCACTCCCGCGCGACGAGATCGAGGCGGCGGCATCGGGCAACGACTGGTCGCGGGCACGCCAGCCGGCACTGGACCACCTCGTGCGGCGGCTCAGCGGCCGAGAGGTGGGTCTGGCCATGAGCGTGGGGGCGGCTGCCGGCCTGGCACATCTGGGTGTGCTCGAGGTTCTCGAAGGCGACGGCTTGCCCATCGACTTCATTTGCGGCTCGAGCATGGGGGGTGCCGTGGCACTGGCCTTCGCGCGATGCGGCAGCGCGCGAGCGGCGACCGAGGTCATCCTGCGCCTGGTCGCGGACTTCGCGCGCTCCAAAGGCATGCAGTGGCTGCCGCGCGCCTCGCTCGTCTCCGCCTCGCGCATGACGACGCTCACCAGGCAGTTGTATGGCGACGCCACTTTCGCGCAACTGCGAATGCCGATCGCGGTCGTCGCCGCCGACCTTGCAATGGGCAAGCGTGTCGTGCTCGACAGCGGCGCCGTGGCGCCGGCCGCACGGGCCTCGGCGGCCATCCCGGGAGTGTTCGCGCCGGTTCGGCTGGGCAACGCGGTGCTCGTCGATGGCGGCGTGGTGACGCGCGTGCCGGCGGATCTGTTGACGGCGCGTGGCTGCGGATTCAAGCTCGCGGCGCTGGTCCGGCCCACCTATCCCGAGTCGCCGACCGATGCCGCACGCGCCGCCGATCGCCTCGAGCAGCGGCTGCATCGTCCGTTCGGGTTGCGCGCCGCGATGGGCGGCGCCTGGCGCTTGATGGGCTGGTGGGATTCCGCCAACCAGGCCGAGCACGCCGATCTGTCCCTGACCGTCCCGATCCCGGTGGGAGAAGGCTTCAACTTCGCGGCAGCCGAGGCGATGATCGACCATGGCCGGCACACGGCTCAGCAGCGTCTGCCGCAAATCCGCCTGGCGATGCAGCAGGTGCTGGCGCCGGGAATGCCCTGACGAGCAGTCAGGGTCCGGTGCGCACCAGACGCAGCGGGAACTTCGCCTGGCCGATGTTGCCGAGAAGCCTGCCGTTCGCGAAGTTGATCAGCCAGGCGTTGAGGTTGTCGTCGCCGCCGGCTCGCGTGGCCCAGAACTGCAGGGAGGGCGTGTTCGGAAATGCCGCCAGGTCGATCTTCGGCTTCTTTTTGACCTTGGCGTCGACCAGGGAGAGCAGCTCTTCCTTGGTCGGGACACGCCACGCCTTGCCGTCGGCGGCCGCGGCGGCGGCCGCCGCCTTGGCGCCGGCGAAGTTGTACTTGAGCGGCTTGCCGGCGCAGATGCTGCCGTTCCACTTCATGCCTTCGACGCAGCGCCGCCAGACCAGCCCGCCGGTCGAATCGGTCACCTGCTGGCCGTCGGCGGACACGACGAATCGTCCTTGCGCC
>JALYSL010000460.1 GCA_030854825.1 Pseudomonadota bacterium | reverse complement strand
GTGATGCACGGCTCGTCGAGCGTGCCGCAGGACCTGCTCGCCGAGATCCGCAAGTACGGCGGCAGCCTGAAGGAAACCTACGGCGTGCCGGTCGAGGAGATCCAGGAGGCGATCAAGCACGGCGTGAGGAAGATCAACATCGATACCGACATTCGCCTGGCGATGACGGCTGCGGTGCGCAAGTACCTGGCCGAGAACCCCGAGAAGTTCGATCCGCGCGATTTCCTGAAGCCGGCCCGCGAGGCGGCGAAGCGGATCTGCCGCGAGCGCTACCTGCAGTTCGGCTGCGAAGGCCAGGCGGGAAAGATCGCGGCGCAGTCGTTGACGCAGATCGCGAAGCGATACGCGCAAGGCGAGCTGGCGCAGACGGTGGTCTGATTCCGCAGCACAGCGCAGCGAGCAACCCATGGGCACCGACTCCCGACCCGACGACGGCGCATCTCCGCTTCTCGAGAGCCACCTGCATTCGCTGCCGCTGATCGCCCGCGGCAAGGTGCGTGACAACTACGCCGTCGGCAGCGACCGCATGCTGATGGTGGCGAGCGACCGCCTCAGCGCCTTCGACGTCATCATGGGCGAGCCGATTCCCGGCAAGGGGCGCATCCTGACGCAGATGGCGCTCTTCTGGTTCGCCCGGCTCGGTCACGTCGTGCCCAACCACCTGACCGGCGACGATCCATTGAGCGTCGTCGCCGCCGACGAGCGCGACCAGGTGCGCGACCGCTCGATGCTGGTTCGCCGGCTGAAGCCGGTGCCCGTCGAGGCCGTCGTGCGCGGCTATCTCGCGGGCAGCGGCTGGAAGGAATATCAACAGACCGGTTCGGTCTGCGGCGTGCCGTTGCCGCCGGGACTGAAGAACGCATCGAAGCTGCCGGCACCGATCTTCACGCCGGCCACCAAGGCCGAGATGGGCGAGCACGACGAGAACATCGATTTCGAGCGCATGAGCGAGCGCATCGGCGCGGAGCTGGCGGCCAGGATTCGCGATACCGCAATCCGCCTCTACAGCGAAGCGGCGGCGATGGCGCTCGCCAAGGGCATCATCATCGCCGACACCAAGTTCGAGTTCGGCCTCGACGACGCGGGCACGCTGACCTTGATGGACGAGGTGCTGACGCCTGATTCGTCGCGCTTCTGGGCTGTCGACACGTACCGCGAAGGAACGAATCCGCCGAGCTTCGACAAGCAGTTCGTGCGCGACTGGCTCGAGGCGGTGAGCGTCGATGGCCGGTCCTGGAACAAGAGCCCGCCGGCGCCGCCCCTTCCGGAAGACGTCGTCAGGAGCACCGCGGCGAGCTACGCCTTGGTTGCATCCCGGCTCATGCGCTGACCGTGCCGGTCAGAACAGGGCCATGCTCAGCTTGCGCCGATAGGAGTCGATGACCGGATCGGCCGGCGCGGCGACGATCTTGCCGGCGATCTCGAGCGTGCCTTTTTTCGGTGCTGCATCGGCCTTCGCGCCGGGCGCTGCCGGCTTGCTCATGACCTCGAGAATGGCGACGTAGGTCTTGCGCGCCAGCTCGTCTTTCCAGCCCTTGTCGCGCATCACGATTTCCAGCAGCTGATCCATCGCCGCGGCAAAGTCTCCCGCAGCGAAGAAGACCTGGGCGAGCTCGAAGCGGGCGTCGAAATCGCGCTTGTTCGCCGCCAGCACCGTCTCCAGCGTTTCCTTCGAGCGAGCCGCGGGCTCCGCTTCCATCGCGCGAAGCCAGTGGCCGGCCGCCGCCAGACGAGCATCGAGAACGACGTTGCCGGCCACCGGATCGAAGGCCTTGCGCGCATCGGCGACGCGTCCCATCGTGAGCAGCGCGCGCAGGTAGTCGTAGCGCGCTGCGTCGTTGGCCGGGTTGGTGGCCACGGCCGCTTGCAATCGGTCGATCGCGCTTTCGCTGTCGCCTTCGGCCAGCAACTCTTCGGCCTCCAGCAGGTCCTCGGCGGCGGACTGCTCCTCGGCGCTCGGCACATGCTTGTCGAGGAATTTTCTGACCTCGACTTCCGGCAACGCGCCGACGAAACCGTCGGCCGGCTGGCCGCTCTTGAACAGGACGCAAAAAGGAATGCTGCGCACGCCGAACATCTGCGACAGCTGCTGCGCGATCTCGGGCTCCTCGTCGGCGTTGAGCTTGACGAGCTTGAAGCGGCCGGCGTAGTCGGTCTCGAGCTTCTCGAGCGTCGGCCCGAGCGTCTTGCAGGGCCCGCACCAGGGCGCCCAGATGTCGAGAAGCACGGGCTGCGCGAGCGAGGCCTCGACGAGCTCGGCTTCGAAGTTCTGTTGAGTGATGTCGAGCATGGGGGTGGTCGGTGTCGCAGCGAAATGTGAAAGGGCGGGGAGCGGGTCGTCGCGCGCCGGCGTGCTTGTGCGGAACAGGAGGTGAAGCCGTGCCGCCTACAATTCAAGGCTCCCCCGAGCAACAACCGGAAGCCAAGCCTGTGCGCAGCGCCCCAGCGGTCATCGGCGTCGTCATGGGCTCCAGCAGCGACTGGGAAACCCTTCGCGCCGCCACCGAGATTCTCGCCGAGTTCGGCGTCGCCCACGAGTCGCGCGTCGTCTCGGCACATCGCATGCCCGACGAAATGTTCGCCTACGCCGAAGGCGCGGCTGGGCGCGGCCTGAAGGCGATCATCGCCGGTGCCGGCGGCGCCGCGCATCTGCCCGGGATGCTGGCCGCGAAGACGACGGTTCCGGTGCTCGGCGTTCCGGTGCCGAGCCGCGCGCTGCAAGGCGTCGATTCGCTCTATTCCATCGTCCAGATGCCGCGTGGCATTCCGGTCGCGACTTTCGCCATCGGCAGCGCCGGTGCTGCCAACGCCGCGTTGTTTGCCATTGCGATGCTGGCGACGGCCGACGAATCGTTGCGCCGCAAGCTCGACGCGTTTCGTGCTCGGCAGACCGACGCCGCGCGGGCGCAGTCGGCCGAGCTGAAGTGAGCGCGGCGGCCGCC
>JALYSL010000223.1 GCA_030854825.1 Pseudomonadota bacterium | reverse complement strand
GTCGGCGCCTGGGCGGTGCGATGCGGCAAACGGGAATCTTCGCCGCAGCCGCGCTGCATGGCCTGGATCATCACTTCGCGCGACTGCGCGAAGACCACGGCAACGCGCGGTCCTTTGCCGAACGGCTGGCGGCCCGCGCACCGGTGCTGCTGGACCTGGCCACCGTGCAGACCAACATCGTTGTCTTTCATCTGCCACCGGCGCTGGCGATCGATGCCCCGACGCTGACCGCACGGGCGCGCGAGCACGGCGTCTTGTTGAATGCCTTCGGGCCGCGCACGGTGCGCGCCGTGACGCATCTGGACGTCAACGGCGCGCACTGCGCGCGGGCGGCGCAGGTTCTGGTGAGCTTGCTTGCGGACTGAGCCCCGGCCGCAGGCACTGATGGGTCGGCATCAGTGTGGCGAACACCATCTCAGGAGGATAGGGCGATGCGCATCGCAAGCGTGGGTCATGCAGTCTTTGCGGCGACCCTGATCGCCCTCGGAATCCTGGGCCTGATCAACGGCGATTTCGCTCCGGTATGGCAGCCGGTACCCAAGGGTGTGCCGGCGCGCGAGGGCTTGGCCTATCTCTGCGCCTTCATCTCTCTCGCATCTGGCATCGGCCTGCTCTGGCAGCGCGCAACCGCCGCCGCTGCCCGCGTCCTGCTCGCCTACCTTCTGCTCTGGATGCTGGTGTTCAGAGTGCCCGACATCTTCCGCGCGCCCGCTGCGCAGGATTCCTGGTCAGGCTGCGGAGAGATCGCGGTGATGGTGGCGGGCGCTTGGGTCCTGTATGCCTGGTTCGCCGCTGACTGGGACAGGCAGCACCTCGGCTTCGCCACAGGCGACAAGGGTTTGCGCGTCGCGAGGGTGTTCTACGGTCTGGCAATGATTCCCTTCGGCGTGGCCCATTTCGCCTATCTGCAGGAGACCGCCGCGCTGGTGCCCGGCTGGCTGCCATCGCACATGGCCTGGGCGTACTTCACCGGCTGTGCCTACCTCGCGGCGGGCGCGGCGGTGCTGATCGGTGTGTGTGCACGGCTGGCAGCCGCGCTCTCGGCGTTGCAGATGGGCTTGTTCACGCTGCTGGTGTGGATACCCATCGTGGCGGCGGGCCACCCCAACGCCTTCCAGTGGAGCGAGACCGTCATCTCCATTGCCCTGACGGCCGCCGCCTGGGTCGTGGCGGATTCCTATCGTGGCATAGGGTGGCTCGCCGTGAACAAGCGCTGGCACAGGCGCGGCAATCGTCGACTTACAAGCCTCTGAACGAAAGCGCGACTCCGATCACCCCAAGAGCTTCGTATCCTCGACGATGCGTACCGTCGTTTGTCTTGCCGGCACCCCCTGTTCACGGGGGCTGCGATCGCCATGAACCGGTTTCGGCTCCTACAATTGCGTGCCGAATCGGAACTCTTTCCGATTCGGCGTTCTTTCGAATGCCGCTCGCCGATGCGAGGAGACGACCGAGGTAGCAACCGTGTGGATGACCCGCGCTAGACATGTTTTTTCCGTCGTCCTGCTGGCTGTGGCGGCGACGCTCGGCAGTACCGGATCGGCCCAAGCCGCGCTCTACAGCGGTAGGTGGGACCCCTCGTACGGTTCGATCTTCCCGAGCCTGGGCTGGGAGGCATCGGCGGTCTTCGACGTTCCGGACGGTTGCCTCGCCCTGGGTAACGGCAACAATATTCCGATCAACGGCAGTTGCGCCAGCTTCAGCGTCGTCAGCGCCGAGGTCGGCCTCTACAACGTCGCCAGCCCGAGCACGATCCTCCAGTCGTTCGACCTGGACACGAACGTCATCGTTAACGGGATCAACATCGCCGGCGGCCAGCTGACCGGAATCGACACCGGCTTCTTCGACTTCTTCGTGCCGGCGCTGCCCATTGCAGGAAGCGGCGACTATTCGTTCAGCCTGATCCTGTTCGGCGGCGACAAGGCGCAGCTGATCTATGCCGATCCGACGGCGACGTCGCCCGGGTGCGCCTTTCTTTCGGTCGACGGCGCCAGCTGTGGTGTCTCGGCTGTCGCAGCCACGGGCGTGTTCGCACCCATTCCCGAGCCCGGGACATACGCCCTGATGCTCGCCGGCCTGGGCGCCATCGCCTTCGCCGTCCGCAGACGCCGCCGCTAGCGGCATCTTGGATCGCGGGTCTCAGGGCGACCCGCGCCTTTCGAGGCAGTTCTCGGGTGCCTCGCTCGACTTAAGCCGTGGCGCGCTCGATCTGGGACGACAGCGCATGGCGGATGGCTTCGTCGATCTGCCATTGCTGCGCCTCGTCCCAGGCGCTGTCGAACGGCGCTTCGGTCATCGTCCGCCGCAGTCTGCCGATGAACGCCTGCCAGCTCAGCTCGCCGCGGAACGAACGAGTCAAGCCCAGGCGTTCGCGTGACTTGGCCGTCGAGGCCGCCAATCCGACGGCGATCGCGACCTTGCCCTCCGCCTGGGCGAGCTCGGCGTGGTCTTCGAGGCAGCCGAGCAACTCCTCGCGCATCTCGAAGGCCTGGAAGGCGCGCAAGGCGTCGGACAGGCGCAGCCGTGCCGAAGCGAGATCGCCAGTCTGCAGGTCGACCCGCGCGAGCCAGCGCAGCGCGTTCGCCTCGCCTCGCTTGTCGCCGGCTTCGCGACACACCGTCAGGGAGCGCTTGAACCGGAGGCTTGCCTCGGCATGCTCGGCCATCTCGAACGCGACTTGGCCGAGTACCAATTCGCATTCGCCCTCGACCTCCTGGTGACGGATCTCGCAGGCGATCGCCGAGCACTGCTTCAGGTGCGACCGCGCCATTGCGTCGTCGCCCTGGTGCAGGCGGATCTGGCCGAGATGCAGCAGGCCGATCGCTTCGCCGATGCGGTCTTCGAGGCGCCTGAAGATCTGCAGGGCCTCGCTCTCGCTCGCAGCCGCCTCGACGGCGTCGCCGGCCTGGAGACGGGCCATCGACAGCGTCGACAGGGTGGCGGCGATGTCGACCTCGTTGCCCTGCGCTCTCCTCAGCTCGAGGCAGGTCTCGAGCATCTTTCGCGCCTCGGCATGGTCGCTCTGGCTTTCGGCCAGTGCCGCACCGACGTAAAGCGCCCAGGCGTGGGCGACCGGCGACGCCTGGATCGCAGGCAGCGCCAGCGCCGACTGCACGAGCTTGCGGCCCTCGGTCGAGTAGCCGCGGAGAATCCAGAAGCCTTGCATCGCGACCGCGAACTTGACGGCGACGATCGGATCGACGCCTCCGGCGAGCGACAGAGCGATGGCGCTGCGGACGTTGTCGAGCTCGACCTCGACCTTCCATAGCCAGTCGGCCTGCTGCGGACCCTGCAGGCCCTTGTTCGCCGACTTGGCCATCGCGAAGTAGTGGTCGCAGTGCCGCGTCGCGGCGGCCGCGGCGTCGTCGCGCCGCGCCAGCTTCTCGCGGGCGTACTCGCGAATGGTCTCGAGCATGAGGTAGCGCGCCCCGTCGTCGCGTTCCTCGAGCATCACCAGCGATTTCTCGATCAGGGATCCGAGCAGATCGAGTACGTCCTCGCTGGCCAGCGGCTCGCCGCCGCACACCGCTTCAGCCGCAGCGAGGTCGAAGCCGCCGACGAACACGCCGAGTCGGTCGAGCGCGATCTGCTCGTGCGGCTCGAGCAGCTCGTACGACCAGTCGACGAGGGCGCGCAAGGTCTGCTGCCGTTCCTGCAGCACGCGCGAGCCGCCGGTCAGCAGCTTGTAGCGATCCTTGAGCCGGGCGTTGATGTCGGCAATGGAGAGCGCACGAATCCGCGCCGCGGCGAGCTCGAGTGCCAGCGGGATGCCTTCCAGCCGGGCGACCAGCTCGGCCACCATCGGCGCTTCGCGCTCATTGAGCGTGAAGCCGGGCTTGTGCAGTTGCGCCCGGTCGACGAACAAGCGCACGGCCGTCGATCGCGACAGCGCCTCGATGCCGTCGCCGCGAGCCGGCACGGTCAGCGGTAGCACCGGATAACACTGCTCGCCCGGCGCGCGCAGCGGCTCGCGGCTCGACGCCAGGATCCGCACGTGAGGGGCCACCTTGAGGATGGCGCTGGCCATCTGCGCCGACGCCTTGATCAGATGCTCGCAGTTGTCCATGATCAGCAGCGCACGATGGTTCTTCAGGTGCGAACACAAGGTCTGCAGCATCGGTCGATCGGGCTCTTCGCGCACGCCGAGAACCTGCGCCGTCTCGCTGACGATCAGGGCCGGATCGCTGATCGGCGCCAGGTCGAGGAACCAGACGCCGTCCGGAAAATGATGGATCTGCTCCGCCGCGGTCTGCAGCGACAGGCGGGTCTTGCCCAATCCGCCCATGCCGAGCAAGGTCAGCAGGCGTGATGCGCCGAGCAGGTTCTTGACCTCCGCCAATTCGCGCTCGCGGCCGATGAAGGATGTCGCCTGGTGGGGCAGGTTGTTCGCGATCTCGTTGACCGGCAGCCACCAGTCGCCCATCCAGACGACGCGATGCGCTTTTTCGACGTCGGACGGTGGCACGAAGGAGGCGTCCGGTTCGCCGATTTCGAAAAGCTCGATGGGATCGGACAGGCCCTTGATTCGCCAGTGCCCATGCGAAACCAGCTTGTGGGCGCTCTTGCCGAGGTCTTCGCGGGCGGCGGCCGACAGCAGCGTCTGGCCGCCGCGGGCCAAGCCCATCACCCTGGCGGCGACGGGCTTGGCCAGGCCTTCGACCTCGAGAGGCTTCGCGCCTCGGGCGATGTCGTCGGACGCGTTCTCGCGCAGGATCACCGGCCCGATGTGCAAGCCGACGCGCGCCGTCAGCAGCATCGGCAGCGTCGCCAGAGCGCGGTGGTAGGCCATCGCGTAGGCGACCGCGTCGGCGGCGTTGTCGAACAGCAGCAGCATGCCGTCGGTCTTGTCGATCTCGCGCCCGCGCCAGGGGCCGAGCAACGCGCGCGAGACCCGGTCGTGCGCGGCCCAGATCTCGGCCATCGCGCTGTCGCCGAGCATCTCCGACAGGCGAGTGCTGTCGACGACGTCGGTCAGCAGCAGGGCTTTGATCGCACTCATCGCGCAGTCGGCAGATGCAGCCCCGTGGAGCGGGGAGGGTTGGGCATGGCGACGAGTCTACCTGCGGCTTTCAGCTCTCATGAGGCGCGTCGATTGAAGGACCGCCGCGAAGGCGATGCGATGTCGGGAGGCCGCTGGAGTCGGCCATAATAATTTTTCGATGTCCTTGCATCGACAGGCCCTGATCAACCGTTCGGAGATTCCAT
>JALYSL010000188.1 GCA_030854825.1 Pseudomonadota bacterium | reverse complement strand
AAGCGGCGGTGGCTGACGCGGCCGGCATCGCCGCGGTCGTCGGCGTAGACAGCGAGGTCGCGGCTGCGACGGGCGCCCGGATCGGCGCAGCGGGGTCGGCGTGTATCGGCGATGTCGCCATCGGCGCGAGCGGTACGGACGCCGTGGCCAATGTGCTTTGCCACCCCAGGCCGCTGGCCAGAAGCAACGCAATCAGCGCCACCGCGGCGACGGCGACCACCGGACCGCGGCGCTTGCGGGTGTCGGCAGCCAGGGCGGGCAGGGTCGCGTCGGCCTCGGGTGCGACCGGATTCGCATCGAGCCACTGGCGCAGCTCGCGGGCGAACGAGCGCGCCGATCGGAATCGCTGCTCCGGATCCTTGGCCATCGCCCGTGCCGTGATATCGGCGAGCGCTTTTGGCACCGACGCCTCGACCTTGTTGGCCAGCGGCGGCTCGTGCACGAGCACGGCGTTCGTGATGTCCTTGAGCGTCTGGCCCTGGAACGGTTTGACGTCGGTCAGCAGCTCGTAGAGGACCACGCCGAGCGAAAACACGTCGGCACGGCGGTCGGCCGGCTGGCGCCGTACTTGCTCCGGCGCCATGTAGTAGGGCGAGCCGGCGCCGGGCATCGCGTCGCCGTTGTCTTGCCGATGGGCAACGCGGGCAATGCCGAAGTCGAGCACGCGCGGCTGCGTGCGCCCGACCATGAAGATATTGGCCGGCTTGATGTCGCGATGGATCACGCCCTTCGAGTGAGCGAAGGCCAGCGCATCGGCGACGCGGCGCACGATCAGCGCCGCCTGTGCCGGCGTCGCACGCCAGCCTTCCTGGCGCAGCTGGCGCAGGTCGCGGCCCTTCAGCAGCTCCATCGCGATATAGGCGCGGTTGTCGCTGATGCCGGCGTCGAACACGGTGACGATGTGCGGATGGCTCAGGCCGCCGGCAGCGCGTGCCTCGTTGATGAAAAGCGTGTTGAACGCCTCGCGCTCTTCTTCCTTGATCGCGACGTTCAGCGTCTTCACGGCGATGAGTCGCGACAACAGCGGGTCGTGAGCGGCGAACACCGTGCCGAGGCCGCCGCTGCCGAGCTGGTACTTGAGGGCGTAGCGCCCGATGTGGCCGATCGTCGGCATGGCGCGGTCGGTCGGCGTCGCGACGAGGCCCGACAAGCCGGGGCTGGCCGGACGCACGCCATCGGAATCGCTCCAGAGCGCAACGCCGGGCAAGCTGGGCGAAACGGGCTCGGAATCGTCGGACGCGGGCGGGGGCGAACTACTGCTGCTCACGACGCCAGCTTAAGTGAGGCGCAGCAGGGTGAAGTGTGAAAAAGGCGGCGCTGCGAACGTTAGTAACACAAGCTCACCATTCGGTCTGCGGCTTGAGGCCCTTTTGCCGTCTCGGCGCGACGTTCGCCAAGCCCGCTCGCCACCTGTCGGCGGCGCCCGGAAATTCAGCCGCGCCGTGCCCGCATCGCCTCGACTTCGGCACCGCGCAAGACCGGTGCGACCTGGTCGAGCACGCCGTTCACGTACTTGTGGCCGTCGGTGCCACCAAAACTCTTGGCCAGCTCGACGGCTTCGTTGATCGCCACCTTGTACGGAATGTCGATGCAATGCTTGAGCTCGTAGGCGCCGATCAGCAGCACGCCGTGCTCGACCGGCGAGAGCCGCTCGGTCTTGCGATCGAGGTGAACAACGAGCAGGGCATCCAGCTCGATCGCTTCGCGGATGCAGCCGTGCAGCAGCACGTCGAAATGGGCGGCGTCGCACTTGGCGAAGCCTTCCTGCTCGCGCACATGCGCATCGACGACGCCGGCATCGGCACCGCCGATCAACCATTCGTAGAGCCCTTGCAGCGCGAATTCGCGTGCCTTGCGTCTCGGTGAGAGGGAGCCCCCACGCTTGCGGCTTGCGCCGCTGCGCTGCCCCCCGGGCGGGCGCGGGCCGCCTTGGGGCGGCCCGGCGTCGGGCCGGTCGACTTCGTCCGGCTCGCTCATGACCAGTCGTCCAACAGGTTCGCCATCTCGACGGCGACGCGGGCGGCGTCGCGCCCCTTGTCGTCGGCACGCTCGACGGCCTGGGCTTCGTTCTCGCAGGTGAGCACGGCATTGGCGATCGGCACGCCGTGATCGAGCGAGACGCGCGTCACCGCGGCGCCGCTTTCGTTGGCGACGAGCTCGAAGTGATAGGTCTCGCCGCGGATCACGCAACCGATTGCGACGAGCGCATCGAAGTCTTCCGACTCGGCCATGGCGTTGAGCGCGACGCCGATCTCGAGCGCGCCGGGCACCTGGATCTTCACGACGGCATCGGCGGCGACGCCGAGCACGACCAACTCGGCGCGGCACGACTCGGCGATGCGATCGGTGAGGCCTGGGTTGAAGCGGGACTGGACGATGCCGATGCGCAGGTCGTGACCGTCGAGGCGAGCGGCCTCGCCCTGGTCAGCGTGGCGCATGGGTGGCGAGCGGTGCCGGCACGACCGGCTCGTCGGCGACGAAGCCGGTCACTTCGAGCCCGTAGCCGGCCATGCTCGGCATGCGGCGCGGGCTGCCGAGCAGCTTCATCTTCGCGACACCGAGATCGCGCAGGATCTGCGCGCCGATGCCATAGGTACGCAAGTCCATCGGCGTGACCGGACGGCGCGCGCCGCGGCTGCGCGCCAGCACCTGGGGCAGCAGCGCCGCGGCGTCTTCGCCGCAGTTGAGCAGCACGGCGGCGCCGCGCTCGCTTCTTTGCAACGTAGCCAGGGCCCGCGCCAGCGGCCAGGAGTGATCGCCCGGGCCGGCATCGAGCAGGTCGAGCACAGAGAGCGGCTCATGGACGCGCACCAGCACTTCATCGGCCGGGGACCAGCGGCCATGCGTCAGCGCGAGGTGCAGGCCGTCGGCGCGATCGCGGTAGACGGTGCAGTCGAACTCGCCCTGCGGCGTGAGCATCTTGCGCGTGCCGGCGCGTTCGATCAGCGTTTCGTGGCGGCTGCGGTGTTCGATCAGGCTGGCGATGGTGCCGATCTTCAGCCCGTGCATCTCGGCGAAGGCGACGAGATCGGGCAGGCGCGCCATCGTGCCGTCGTCGTTCATCACTTCGCAGATCACGGTAGCGGGCGTGAGGCCGGCCATCGCCGCGAGGTCGCAGCCGGCTTCGGTGTGGCCGGCGCGCATCAGCACGCCGCCGTCTTGTGCCTGCAGCGGAAAGATGTGGCCGGGCTGGGCGAGATCGGACGCCTTCGCGTCCTTGCGGACGGCGGCCTGCACGG
>JALYSL010000184.1 GCA_030854825.1 Pseudomonadota bacterium | reverse complement strand
CGCCGCCCTGCAAGGCTCGCCTTCGATGTTGATGGCGGTGACCGGCGAATACGTGCGCGGCGCGGCGCTGAACGAAGGCAGCGTCCACCCGTTTCGCAAGCATTTCGAGGAGCTCGCGGTCGGCGATTCGCTGCTCACCCACCGGCGCACCGTGAGCGAGGCCGACATCGTGGCCTTCGGCGGCGTCTCGGGGGATTTCTTCTACATGCACTTCGATGCGATCGCTGCCAAGGAATCGGCTTTCGGGCAGCGCATCGCCCACGGCTACTTCGTTCTTTCGGCCGCGGCCGGCCTCTTCGTCTCGCCGGCGCCGGGGCCGGTGCTCGCCAACTACGGGCTCGACACGCTGCGTTTCGTCAAGCCGGTGGCGATCGGAGACACCATCCGCGCCCGTCTGACCTGCAAGCGCAAGATCGATCGCCACCGAAAGGATGCGAACGGGCAAGGGCAGGGCGTGGTGGCGTGGGATGTGGAAGTGACGAACCAGGATGGCGAGCTCGTCGCCAGCTACGACATCCTCACGCTGGTCGCAAAGCGCGCAGCCTGAGCCGCAGCGACCGGACGGGAAAACCCCTTCGATGAGCGCAGCGACGCACTTCTAGAATCGCGCGGCACCCTAGCAGCAACTCGATGGCAACGACCCGTCGCGCCGCCACGCCGAAGCCCGCAACCGCGGCGAGCGCCGGGCCGCGCATCCTCAAGAAATATCCGAATCGGCGCCTCTACGACACCGAGGTGTCGAGCTACATCACGCTCGCCGACGTCAAGAGCATGGTGCTGAAGGGCCTCGACTTCGAGGTTCGCGACGCCAAGACCGGCGACGACCTGACGCGCAGCATCCTGTTGCAGATCATCCTCGAGGAAGAGACCGATGGCGTGCCGATCTTCTCGACTTCCATGCTGTCGCAGATCATCCGCTTCTACGGTCACTCGATGCAGGGAATGATGGGCTCGTACCTCGAGAAGAACCTGCAGACCTTCACCGACATCCAAGCTCGCATCGCCGATCAGTCGAAGGGTCTCTACGACCCGAAACTGCAGACGCCCGAGATGTGGTCGCAGTTTCTCAATGGCCAGGCGCCGGCGGTGCAAAGCATGATGGGCAACTATCTCGAGCAGTCGCGCAGCGTCTTCATGCAGATGCAGGAGCAGATGGCCAAGCAGGCGGCAACGCTCTTTCCCGCAGCGCCGGCGGCGAAGACGCCAGCCAAACGCTGAGGCCTTCGCAGGGCGGCTCGGGCCGCCGCGCCGCGATCGGCGAAAATCGTCCGATGAGTGAAGAAACCATCGCCCGGCCGACTGCCGCAACGGCCGCCCCGAAGATCGGCTTCGTTTCCCTCGGCTGCCCGAAGGCGCTCACCGATTCCGAGCTGATCCTGACCCGGCTCAGCGCTGAAGGCTACGCAACCTCGAAGACTTTCGCCGGTGCCGATCTCGTCATTGTCAACACCTGCGGCTTCATCGACGACGCGGTCAAGGAAAGCCTGGACACGATCGGCGAGGCGCTGGCCGCCAACGGCAGAGTCATCGTCACCGGCTGCCTGGGCGCGAAGGGTGGAAAAGACACGGGCGAAGGCGGCGGCAACCTGGTGCGGCAGATGCACCCGAGCGTGCTCGCGGTGACCGGCCCGCACGCCACCGAAGAAGTCATGGACGCCGTGCACACGCATGTGCCCAAGCCGCACGATCCGTTCGTCGATCTGGTTCCGGCGAGACCTTCGATCGGCATCAAGCTGACGCCCAAGCACTACGCCTACCTCAAGATCAGCGAGGGCTGCAACCACCGCTGCACCTTCTGCATCATCCCGAGCCTGCGCGGCGACCTCGTTTCGCGGCCGATCGGCGACGTGCTCTCGGAGGCGGCGGCACTGTTCGAGTCGGGCGTGAAGGAGCTGCTCGTCATCAGCCAGGACACCAGTGCCTACGGTGTCGACGTGCGCTATCGCACCGGCTTCTGGAATGGTCGGCCGGTCAAGACGCAGCTGCTCGAGCTGTGCGAGCGCCTGGCCGAGATCGCCGCACCGCACGGCGCCTGGGTGCGGCTGCACTACGTCTATCCGTATCCCCATGTCGACGCGGTGCTGCCGCTGATGGCCACCGGCCGGATCCTTCCGTATCTCGACGTGCCGTTCCAGCACTCGCATCCCGACGTGCTGCGCCGCATGAAGCGGCCGGCAAGCGGCGAGAAGAACCTGGAGCGGCTGGTCCGCTGGCGCGAGATCTGTCCCGAGCTCGTCGTGCGCAGCACCTTCATCGCCGGCTTCCCGGGTGAAACCGAAGCCGAATTCGAGCACCTGCTCGATTTCATGCGCGAAGCGAAGATCGATCGCGCCGGCTGTTTCGCCTATTCGCCGGTAGACGGCGCGCTCGCCAACGCCATTGCCGGCATGGTTCCTGGCGAAATTCGCGAAGAGCGCAAGGCAAGGTTCATGGCTGTCGCCGAGCAGGTGTCAGTGGCGAAGCTGCAGGGAAGAGTCGGCGCGACGATGCAGGTTCTGGTCGATTCGGCACCGGCCCTGGGCCGCAAGGGCGGCCTCGGTCGCAGCTACGCCGACGCGCCCGAGATCGACGGCCGGGTGCGACTGCTGGCGCCGGAAAAGGCATCGAAGACGCTGAAGGCGGGCGAGTTCACGCGCGCGAAGATCATCGCCGCCGACGGCCACGACCTCGTCGGCGTGCCGATCTGAGGACATCGAGCTGAAAACATCGAGCGAGGCATGAAGAAGAAATCGCCATCCAGTACGTCACTGATTGCCCACGGGTATTCGCCGCCGCGAGGTTTTTCTTCGGTGCAGCCCGCCGTGCACAAGGCTTCGACCGTGGTCTTCGCCAACGCCGCGGCCTTGCGCGCCCGGACCTGGAAGGAAAAGACCGGCTACACCTACGGCCTGCACGGCACGCCGACGACCTTCACGCTCGAAGAGCGCATCGCCACGCTCGAGGGCGGCACCGAAACGCTGCTGGTGCCGAGCGGGCTGGCGGCGATCACCGTGGTCAACGCAGCGCTGCTGCGCGCCGGCGACGAGGTCCTCATTCCCGACAACGCGTACGGCCCGGCCACGGAACTGGCGAAGAACGAGCTGGCTCGCTGGGGGATCACGCACCACTTTTTCGATGCGATGGATCTGGCCTCGTTGAAGGCGGCGCTGTCGCCGGCGACGCGGCTGGTCTGGCTCGAAGCGCCCGGCTCGGTGACGATGGAGTTTCCCGACCTGCCGGCGCTGGTGCACCTGGTGCGCGAGCGCGGCGCAGACGTGATCGTCGCCCTCGACAACACCTGGGGTGCCGGCCTCGCCTTCGATCCGTTCGCCCTCGGTGCGGGCAGTGACGCCGTCGGCGTCGACGTGTCGGTGCAGGCGCTCACCAAATACCCGTCGGGTGGCGCCGATGTCCTGATGGGCTCGGTGACGACGCGTGTCGCGGCCTTGCACCAACGCCTCAAATCGACGCACATGCGCATGGGCTGGGGCATCAGCGGCAACGACGCCGAGCTGGTGCTGCGCTCGCTGCCATCGCTGCCGCTGCGCTACGAGGCGCAGGATCGTGCCGGCCGCACCCTGGCCGCGTGGTGGTCTAAGCGGCCGGAGATCGTCGCGGTGCTGCATCCGGCGCTCGCCGGCTCACCCGGGCACGACCATTGGGCGGCGCTCTGCTCGCAGGCCGCGGGGCTGTTCTCGGTGGTCTTCGATTCGCGTTTCGGCACGACGCAAGTCGATGCCTTCGTCGACGCGTTGAAGCTCTTTCGCATCGGCTATTCGTGGGCCGGCCCGGCCAGCCTGGTCGTGCCCTATGACCTGGCTGCCATGCGCGCGCGGCCGTCATGGCCCGGCACGCTGGTTCGCTTCTCGCTCGGCCTCGAAGAGGTCGACGATCTCATCGCCGATTGCAAGCAGGCGCTCGGCGCCCTCGAACCGATGTCGCGCTGACGTTCCCGAACGTTCGGTCAGCGCTCGCGATCGCGCAGGCGCAGGCGCATCGTCAGGCCGGTCGGCGTCATCGTGAACGACATGCGCTCGTCGGGCTCCTTGCCGTCGGCGGTACTGACGCTGACGACCTCGAAGCGGCCGATCAAGGGGGCGAGCGCGATCTTCATCTCGAGCATCGCCAGCTGGCGGCCGGGGCAGACGCGTGGCCCGGCGCCGAACGGCATCGAGACGCGGTTCGCGGCGCCGGCCTCGCGGCCGGGCTGGGTGCGCAGCCAGCGCTGCGGATCGAAGCGCTCGGCGTTTTCGAAGTATTCGTCGCGCATGGCATCGCTGCGCAAGGCGCCGAAGATGAGCGCGCGTGCGGGAACGCGAATGTCACCGATGGTCGTGTCGCGCAGCGCCTGCAGGATGAGCGAAGGTGCGACCGGCTTCAGACGCATCGTCTCGTTGGCGCAGGCCTCGAGGTACTCGAGCGAAGCGAAGCGTTCGGGTGTCCACTGGCCAGCGGGCCCGGCTCGCTCGTCGACCTCGGCGCGCGCCCGCTCCAGGCAGTCGGGGTGCGTATGGAGCAGCCAGATCGCCCAGGCGAGCGTGTTTGCCGTCGTGTCTTCGCCAGCCAGCAGCATCGTCATGACGTTGCCGGAAACCTCGGCATCGGTGATGCCGGAGCCGGGATCGTCCGCGGCGACGAGCATCGCTTCGAGCAGGTTGCGCGGCGCCGCCCGCCGCTCCGGGTCGGCGACGAGCCGGCCGCGAGCGGCGGCGATGAAGCCTTCGATGGCGACGTTGACCTCGGCGACGCTGCGCTCGAGCTGGCGATCGGCGGCGGTTTTCCACCAGCGATGCAGCGGCAACGGCGAGAAGAGGCGGCGAAACATCGCCGGGAAGATCTTGTCGAGGTGGCGCTGGATGACGTCGTCGTTCGATTCGAGCGTGTTCACGTCGGCGCCGAACGCCAGGCCGGAAATCGCATCGACGGTGAAACGCATCAGGTCGGCCTGCAGGTCGACCGGCAAGTCACCGGCGGCGGCCTTGCGCCAGCGCCCCTCGAGACGAGCGCTGACCTTCACGAGCGACGGAAAGTAGGCGCGAAGATGACGCGGATCGAAACCCGCCATGACCATCTTGCGCTGACGCCGCCAGGCGTCGCCCTCGGCGCTGAAGACGCCGCCGGCCAGACCCATTTCGGCGCCGACGTCGCGCAGCCGCTTGGTCCGCCGGAAGCCCTCGGGCCGGTCGCGCAGCACGATGCCCATCGCCACATGATCGGCAACCACGAGCAGCTGTTCGCGACCGAGGCGGAAGCGGAAATACGGTCCGTAGCGCCGCGCCCAGGCTTCGACCTGCTGATGGATGTGGGCGCGGTCGATCTGCAGCATGTTGCCGAGCAGCGGCAGGCCCGGCGGCCCGGGCAGGTCGTCGATCTCGCGCAACGCCGGCGGGCGGGTGGGCGTCAGGGCTTCGGCGGGAGTCGACATCGTCTTGGATCCGTAGGTTGCCGGTTCAATGCTTGCTGGGCGCCGAGACCTTGTGGCGCATCAGCCGGGCGTGCTCGCGTTCCCAGTCACGCTTTTTCTCGGTGTTGCG
>JALYSL010000156.1 GCA_030854825.1 Pseudomonadota bacterium | reverse complement strand
CGGCGGATCTCGACCGTCACGCCCGGCACCGTAGCCGCTGCGTCGCTGATGACGCGGCGGATTTGCGTTTCCACGGTCGCCGGGTCTTCCTCGGGGATCATGCGCCGATCAAGCTTGAGCACGACCTTGCCCGGAACCACGTTGGTGTTCGTGCCGCCCTCGATGCGGCCGACGTTGACGTAAGGGTGGCTGATGCCCGCGACCTTCGACGTGATGTTTCGGTAGATCTCGTTCTGCGCGTAGAGCGCGACGAGGATCGCCGTGGCGCCTCGCATCGCGTCGATGCCCGTGGCGGGAATGGCGGCGTGCGCCATCTTCCCGTGCACCGTCACCTCGAGCTGCAGGCAGCCGTTGTGCGCGGTGACGACCTGATAGCTGAAGCCGGCGGCGATGAGGAGGTCGGGCTTGACAAGCCCCATCTTCAGCAGCCAGCCGGGGCCGAGCTCGCCGCCGAATTCCTCGTCGTAGGTGAAGTGCAGCTCGACGTTGCCGGCGAGCGGCAGGCCGAGCGATTCGAGCGCGCGAACGGCGAAGGTGTAGGTCGCGAAATCGCTCTTGCTCACCGCCGAAGCGCGGCCGTAGAGCTTGCCGTTCTCGATCTCGCCGCCATACGGGTCGTGGCTCCAGCCTTCGCCGGGCGGCACGACATCGCCATGGGCGTTGAGGGCGATGGTCGGGCCTTCGCCGTACTTGCACCGAACGACGAGGTTGACGATCGATTCGAGGCCGTGCTCACGGACGATGGCGTCGGGGACTGGATAGCGGTCGACCGCGAAGCCGAACGATTCGAGCAACTCGGCCGCGCGCTCCGCGTGCGGCGCGTTGTTGCCGGGCGGCGCGTCGGTCGGCACGCGGACGAGAGCCTGCAGGAAGGCGGTCTCGTCGGCGAAATTCGCGTCGACCCACTGGTCGAGCTTGTCGTAGGCCGTCGTCACGGTGATGCGCTCTCCCGTGCCAGGTCGTCGAGCATGCGCATGAAGGCTTCGATGGCGAGCTGCATGTCGTCGGCCGTGCTCGACTCGAGCGGGTTGTGGCTGATGCCGGCGTTCTCGCCGCGCACGAACAGCATCGCCTGCGGCAGGATTTCAGCGAGCTGCATCGCGTCGTGGCCGGCACCGCTCGGCATGCAATGGACGGGTAGCCCGGCGGCGGCGACGGCGCGCTCCCAGCGCGCCTGCCATTCGGGCGCCGAGGGGGCAGCGGCGGCGCGCATCGTCTCCTCGATCGAGATCGAGACGCCACGCCGTTCGCAGATGGCATGCAGCTCGGCGAGCACGTCGGCGGTGCAATCGTCGCGAACCGCATCGGTGGTGGCCCGGATGTCGAGCGTGAAGCGGCAGCGGCCGGGCACGACGTTGGTCGAGCCGTTGGGCACTTCGAGCATGCCCATCGTGCCGACCAGGTTGGGCTCCGAGCCGGCGCGCTTCTCGAGGTGAACGGCGAGCTCGGCGACGGCGGCGGCGGCGTCGCGCCGGCTCGCCATCGGCGTCGTGCCTGCGTGGCTGGCCATGCCGCGCACTTCGCCCGCATAGCGAACGCCGCCGTTGATGGAAGTGACGACGCCGAGCGGCAAACCGAGCTGCGTCAGCACCGGGCCCTGCTCGATGTGTACCTCGACGAAGCCGAGGTAGCGGGCCGGGTCGCGCCGGAGCTTCTCGATCGCTTCGCGCGAGGCCGGCAGGCCAGCGTGGCGCATGGCTTCACGCATGGTCGTGCCATCGGCGTCTTGCTGGTCGAGCCAGCGCGCATCGAACTGGCCGACCAGCGCGCCCGAGCCGAGAAAGGTGGCCTTGTAGCGCTGGCCTTCTTCTTCGGCGAAGCCGACGACCTCGATTGCGAATGGCAGCCGCCGCTTTACCCGATGCAACTCGCGGACGCAGATCACGGGCACGAAGATGCCGAGCCGGCCGTCGTACTTGCCGCCGTTTCGCACCGTGTCGTAGTGGGATCCGGTCAAGAGCCGTCGGCTCTCGACCGGCCCCGCTTCGTGCTCAGTGTGGCCCGCCTCCATCCGCTGCCTCCCTTTCGCAGGGGACGGCACGATGGAGCCCGCTTCGCTCTCGGAGCGGTACACGCCGACGACGTTGCCGACCGCATCGATCGACACTTCATCGAAGCCGCTGTCGTGCATCCAGCGCACCAGCTGCGCGGCGCAGGCGCGGTGTGCGTCGGTGAGATAGGTGACGGTGAGCTGGCCGTTCTCGGCGTAGCCGGGATCGGAATACGTGGCCAGCAGCTCGGCGCAATCCCAGGCTTGCTGGCCAAGGCGCGGCGCGGCGCCGAACCGGTCGTCGAGGCGTAGCTCGGCGATGCGGTGGACGTTGCGCAGCGCTTCCTCGAATTCGAAGTCGGGGTGATTCTCGAGCCGCCGCGCGAAGGTCGAAAGGATCTGCGCTTTCGACGTTCCCGTGCCGCGCGGGCCGCGCACCGCGAGGATGAACGGGAAGGCGAACTTCTCGACGTAGCCGGCGTTCAGCCGCTGCAGCGCCGCCAGCTCTTCGGCGGTGCACTGCGTCAGACCGGCCTTGCCTTGCTCGCCGGCCGATTCGGCGGTGAGGGTGTTGGCGGCCATGGCCTTGCCGGCGAGCTCGGGGTGGGCATGCAGAAGGGCCAGCTGCCGCTCCCGGCCGGCGCCCACGACGGTCTCGACGAGGACGCGCTTCAATTGCGCCAGGCTTTCGAACGGACGGCGCGGCTCGGCCCGGTCGGCCACCCACGGCGAGTCTTCGTAGATGCCTTTGAGGAAGACGGCGAAGGCTTTCGCCGACGCGCCGTTGATCTCGTCGAGAGTGAGGATTCTGGCCATGTTCAGTGTTCGTCGGCTCCGGTCGCAGGCGCCACGAAGGGATGCACGGCCTTCCAGTGCCGGGCGATGTCGATCCGCCGCGCCACCCAGACATGCTCGTGCGCGCCGACGTGATCGAGGAAACGCTGCAGCGCGCCGATGCGACCGGGCTTGCCGAGCAGACGGCAGTGCATGCCGATCGACATCATCTTCGGCCGGTCGAGGCCCGACGGGTCGCCCTCGCGGTACAGCGCATCGAAGGCGTCGCGCAAGTAGGTGAAGAAGTGGTCGCCCGTGTTGAAGCCCTGAGCCTGGACGAAGCGCATGTCGTTGGTGTCGAGCGAGTAGGGGACGACCAGATGCGGCACCTTGGCGCCGCCGCTCGTTTCGACTTCCATCCAGAGCGGGAGGTCGTCGCCGTAGTAGTCGCTGTCGTATTCGTAGCCGCCGTACTCGACGACGAGTCGTCGCGTGTTCGGGCTGTCGCGGCCGGTGTACCAGCCGAGCGGCCACTGGCCGCCGCTGAGCTCGCGCAGCGTGCGGGTGGCGGTCTCCATGTGGCTGCGCTCGATCGCTTCGGGCAGGTTCTGGTAGTGGATCCAGCGCTGCCCGTGGCTGGCGATCTCGTGGTTGCGCTGCATGAAGGCGGCCAGCAGCGCCGGGTAGCGCTGCAGCGCCATGCCGACGCCGAACACCGTCAGCGGCAGGCTTCGCGCATCGAACTCGCGCAGCACCCGCCAGACGCCGGCGCGCGAGCCGTACTCGTACATCGACTCCATCGTCAGGTGCCGGCTCTCGTACGCCTGGGCGACGCCGAGCTCCGACAGGAACGTCTCGGAGGCCGCATCGCCATGCAGCACGTTGTTCTCGCCGCCCTCTTCGTAGTTGAGAACGAACTGGACGGCGATGCGCGCGCCATTCGGCCAGCGTGCGTGCGGCACGTCGGCACCGTAGCCGACCAGGTCGCGCGGGTAGGGTGGTGCCCTCACGCTTGCGGCTGGCGCCGCCGCGCTGCCCCCCGCGGGGGCGCGAGCCGCCGTGGGGCGGCCCGGCGTCGGCTCGGTTCTCCCGTTTGCCCGGCTCGACTTTTCTTCACTCATGCGGTCAGGCGGCCGGCTGCAATGCCGCGGCGAGATCGGGCCACTGCGGATCGAGGCGAAGGTTGTCTTCGACGTTGCGCAGGTGGCTTTCCATGAGCCGCGCCGCGGCGCGCGTATCGCGCCGCTCGATCGCTTCGACGATGGCGACGTGCTCGTCGTACGAATGCGCCGCCGAAGGGGCCGACTGGTACATCAGGGCGATCAGCGACGACCGCGAGACCAGCTCGTCGAGCAGGGCGGCGAGCACGCCGTTGCCCGGCATTCGGGCGATGACGACATGGAAGTCGGCGAGCAGCCGGGTGCGGCCGGAGACGTCGGTCCGGCGGATCGCCGCGTGCTCGGCCTTCAGGTGCGCACACAGCTCCTTCACCTGGTCGGCCGACAGCTCGGCGGCAGCGCGCCGAATCATGC
>JALYSL010000132.1 GCA_030854825.1 Pseudomonadota bacterium | reverse complement strand
GTCGTGATGTCGCCCGCCACCGTGCGCACCTCGCCGCGTCCGAACGCGCGCAGCTCGGTCGCCGTTGCTTCGAGCACCTCGGCGCCGCGTGCGGTGATGACGACGTTGACCCCTTCCTTGACGAGCGCCGTCGCACAGCCTTTGCCGAGACCCCTGCTGGCGGCGCAGACCAGCGCCCATTTGCCTTCGATGCCGAAGTCCATGTCAATGCCCGCCCCGCCGCCCGAAGGGCATTGACAACCCCCACGGGGGGCAGCGCACGAAGAGAGCGAGAGGGTCATTCATTCTTACCTCCACTTTGCAAGCAACCAGATTCCACTGAGGACGAGCACCGTACCGGCGACGATCCAGCCCGTGAACGGCTCGCCGAGGATGACGATGCTCATCATGATCGTCGACAGCGGCCCGATCATGCCGGTTTGCGCCGCCACCGACGCGCCGATGCGCTCGATAGCCATCATCACCATCAGCACCGGCGCGAAGGTACAGAGCGTCGCGTTGAGCACCGAGAGCCAGATGACCTGCGGCGCGACCACCAGTGCCGACATCGGTCTGAGCACGATGAACTGGGCGATGCAGAACAGGCAGGCCACGCTCGTGGCCAGGCCGGTGAGGCGCACGGCGCCGATGCGCTTGACCTCTTCGCCGCTGGCGACGAGATAGATCGCATAGCTGACGGCGCTGGCGAAGACGAGGCCGGCACCGAGCAGGGCATGGGTGCCGCGAAACGACATCTCGTGGCCGAAGACAAGCAGCACGCCGCAGTAGCTGACCGCGAGCGCCATGATCTGCCGCCCGGTGACCTTGCGCTTGAAGACAAGTGCGCCGATCGCCAGCACCAGCGTCGGGTTGAGATAGACGATGAGGCGTTCGAGGCTGGCCGTGACGTAGGCCAGGCCGGCGAAGTCGAGAAAGCTCGCCAGGTAGTAGCCGCTGAAGCCGAGGCCGGTGACGACGAACCAGTCGCGCCGCGTCAAGACCACGTTGCCGCGGCCGGCCCACCACGCCAGCGCCGCGAACAGCGGCAAGGCGAAGAACATGCGATAGGCGATCAGGGTGACCGCATCGACGCCATAGCGATAGGCCAGCTTGACGATGATCGCCTTGCCGGAAAAGGCGATCGAGCCGCCCATCGCCAGCGCCAGACCGGGCCAGACGGGCGCCGCGCGGCTCGTCTTGGCGGTTGGCAAAGCGCTGCGGTTCTGCGGCTCGCTGGGGTCTGCCGCAAGGGTCTCGGAGCGCATCGCGTGCCATTCTAGGGACGCTCGCGAATCATTCTCGATCCCGCTGAACGCGACCCGCTGACTCGAAGTCGCCGCTTCAACGCGTCGGCCCTAGAAACCCGCGGCCTGCCCGTCGCGACGCGGATCGCTGGCCGCGACATAGCCGTCGACGCCCGGATCGCCGAGCCGCCAGATGAACTGGCCGGCGCCGAAATCCTGGTAGCTGTCGTTGATGACGCCGACGCGGTGACCCCGCTCGACCAGACCCTGTACCGTTTGCACGTTCATCGAGCCTTCGACGTTGATCTCGAGACCCTCGTTGAAGCGCCAGCGCGGCGCATCGCAGGCCGCTTGCGGCGGCTGGCCGTGCGCCAGCATGCGGGCGAGCGTTTGCAGGTGACCCTGCGGCTGCATGTTGCCGCCCATCACGCCGAAGCTCATCTGCGGCTGGCCCTCCTTGGTGAGAAAGGCCGGAATGATCGTCTGGAACGGCCGCTTGCCGGGCGCCACGCAGTTCGGGCTCTTCGGATCGAGAACGAAGCCGTAGCCGCGGTTTTGCATCGACACCCCCCAGCCCGGCACGACCACGCCCGAGCCGAAGCCCATGTAGTTGCTCTGGATGAAGCTCACCATCATGCCGCGCTCGTCGGCGGCGGTGAGGTAGATCGTGCCGCCGCGCGCCGCATGACCGTGGCCAAAGCGTTGCGCCCGCTTCGGATCGATGAGCCGGGCGCGATCGGCGAGGTAGCTTTCGTTGAGCATCTGGGCCGAGGACAGGCGCATGCCCGAACGCTGATCGGCGACGTGCTCGTAGACGTCGGCGAAGGCGAGCTTCATCGCTTCGATCTGCAGGTGCTGGCACTCGGCACTGTCGACCGGCAGCGCGGCGATGTCGAAGTGGCGCAGGATGCCGAGCGCGATCAACGCGGCGATGCCCTGACCATTGGGCGGAATCTCGTGCAGGCGGTGGCCCCAGGCGTCGACGCCGATCGGATCGACCCACTCCGGCTTGAACGCGGCGAAGTCGGCAACCGTCATCGAGCCGCCGTTCGCGGTGGCGTGGCTGGCGGCGGCTGCGGCGATCTCGCCACCGTAGAGGGCGGCGCCGCGCGTCGTGGCGATGGCGCGCAAGGCGCGCGCGGCGGCAGGAAACGCGAACCGTTCGCCGACCTCGGGGGCGCGACCCTTGGGCAGGAAAGCCTCGGCCCAGCCCGGCTGCGATCGCATCAACGGCACCGCAGCGACCCACTTCTGCCGAACCACGATCGGCACCGCATAGCCGCGCTCCGCAATCTCGATCGCCGGCGCCAGCAAGTCCGCAAAGGCAAGCTTGCCGAAGCGCTCGGACAGCGCCACCCAGCCGGCGACGGCGCCCGGTACGGTCACCGAATCCCAGCCGCGCATCGGCGGCCGCACCGCGTCGGCGCCGTGCTTGCCGGTGAAATAGTCGCGCGTCCAGGAGCGCGGCGCCGGGCCCGAGGCGTTGAGGCCGTGCAGGCGCTCGCCGTCCCAGAGGATGCAGAACGCGTCGGAGCCGAGACCGTTGCTGCAGGGCTCGAGCAGCGTCATCGCTGCCGCCGTGGCGATGGCCGCGTCGACCGCATTGCCGCCTTGCTGCATCACCCGCAAGCCCGCTTGCGCCGCCAGCGGATGGGACGTCGAGACGATGTTGCGGGCGAATACCGGCAGGCGGATCGAGGGGTAGCCCGTCGTCCAGTCGAAGGATTGAGTCATGGGAAGGTGAGTGAGAACAGCGTTGAAATCAGTAGTGTCCGGTCTATTCGATGTCAATGTCTGCGAAGCAAGCATTGGCGCGGGTTTCAAGCGATTCATGGGTGTCCACGATTTGAATTCTGAGCGGCCGATTTGCGAAGCTCACGGGTTTGACCGACCCGGGGTAACGCATGAACGTG
>JALYSL010000127.1 GCA_030854825.1 Pseudomonadota bacterium | reverse complement strand
CATTGGCGAGCAGGGCCAGGCCGTGGGCGTCGAGACGGGCGCGGCGGGCGAGGTCTTCGGTGCTGGCGAAGGGCGCTGCGCCGCGCGCCTCGACGATGCGCCCGGCCACTTCCTCGGCCAGGCCGGTGATGCGGTTGAGGCCGAGTCGAATCGGTCGCAGCGGCAGGCCCTGGCCGAGCGGGCCGACGGCGAGATGATGCGAAGCCGCCGCGGCCTCGCCTTCGAGGGTGCTTTCCCATTCGCTGCTCCGCACATCGACCGGGCGCACCTCGACGCCGTGCTCGCGCGCGTCGCGAACCAGCTGCGCCGGCGCGTAGAAGCCCATCGGCAAGGCGTTGAGCAGGCCGGCGAGAAAGGCATCGGGATGATGGCGCTTGATCCAGCTGCTCACATAGGCGAGCAGCGCGAAACCGGCGGCGTGGCTCTCCGGAAAGCCGTATTCGCCGAAGCCCTGGATCTGCTTGAAGATGCGCTCGGCGTACTCGAGCTCATATCCCTTTTCGACCATGCGGCCAACCAGCCGCTCGTGAAACGGCGACAGACCGCCGCGCCGCTTCCATGCCGCCATGGCGCGGCGCAACGAGTCGGCCTCGCCGGGCGTGAAATCGGCGGCGAGCATGGCGATCTGCATCACCTGCTCCTGGAAGATCGGCACGCCCTTGGTTCGCGCCAGCGCCGGCAGCAGCTCGGCCGGGCAATCGATCTCGCTCATCGGCAGGTTGCGGTTCTTCAGGTACGGGTGAACCATGCCGCCCTGGATCGGCCCGGGCCGCACGATCGCCACCTCGACGACGAGGTCGTAGTAGCAGCGCGGCTTCAGGCGCGGCAGCATGCTCATCTGCGCCCGGCTCTCGATCTGGAAGACGCCGACGGTGTCGGCCTTGCAGATCATGTCGTAGGTGGCCTTGTCGCCGTCCTCGATGTCAGCCATGACGGGCGCCGCGGCGCGGCCGAGCTTGGCGCCGATGTAGCCGAGCGCGCGGCGGATCGCGCTCAGCATGCCGATGGCGAGGATGTCGACCTTGAGG
Source organism: Pseudomonadota bacterium (assembly GCA_030854825.1). The sequence goes on along the minus strand of JALYSL010000127.1, from coordinate 2,273 downwards.
ATGCCGAGCGCGTCGAGGTCGTCCTTGTCCCACTGGATGACGCTGCGATCCTTCATGCTCGCGTTCTCGACCGGCACCAGCTCGGCCATGCGGCCGGCGGCAATGACGAAGCCGCCCGGGTGCTGCGAGAGATGGCGCGGAAAGCTGATGAGCTGCGCCGTCAGCTCCATCCAGAGCCGGACGACCGGCGCCTCGGGATCGAAACCGTTCTCGCGCAGCCGCTCGGCGGCGATGCCGCGGCCGTCGAACCAGTGCTGGCTCTTCGAGACGGCCTCGATGCGTTGCAGGTCGATGCCGAGCGCGCGGCCGGCGTCGCGCAAGGCCGAGCGCGGCCGATAGCTGATGACGACGGCGGTGAGCGCGGCGCGATGCCGGCCGTACTTGCCGTAGATGTACTGAATGACTTCTTCGCGTCGCTGGTGCTCGAAATCGATGTCGATGTCGGGCGCCTCGTTGCGCTCGACGCTGATGAAGCGGCCGAACAGCAGCGTCGCACGTTCCGGGTCGACCTCGGTGACCTCGAGGCAATAGCAGACGATCGAATTGGCAGCACTGCCGCGGCCCTGGCAGAGGATGTTCTGCTCGCGCGCCCAGCGAACGATGTCGGCGACGGTGAGGAAGTAGGCCTCGTACTTCAGCGTCTCGATGACCTCGAGCTCACCGTCGATCTTCGGCAGGTACTTCTCGAACAGCGCCGGGTCCTTGAAGCGCCTGGTCGCGCCGGCGTAGGTGAGCTTGCGCAGATGGGAAGACGGCGTCTCGCCCGCGGGCACGATCTCCTGCGGGTATTCGTAGCGCAGCTCGGCGAGCGAGAAGCGGCACTGCCCGGCGATCGTCATCGTCTGCTCGAGCCAGGCCGCTTCGTAGAGCGCGCCGAGGCGGCCGCGCGTGCGCAGGTGCTGCTCGGCGTTGGGCTCGAGCGCGAAGCCGCACTCGGCCACCGGCTTGCCGATGCGCGTGGCGGCGAGCGTGTCTTGCAGGGGCTTTCGGGAGCGCAGGTGCATCAGCACGTCGCCGGCCGCGACGATGGGCAGGCCGGTGAACTCGGCGACGCGGACAACACAGTCGAGCAACTCCTCGTCGCCGGCGCGATGCAGCAGCTCGATGGCGATGGCGGTGCGCTCCTGGAACCAGGTCTTCAGCCACATCGCGTGGGCGAAGACCTCCTCGAACGACTGCGCCGCCAGCGGGACGAGCAAGGCGAAGCACTCGGGCAGGCCGGCGAGCATGGGCGCGTTCGGCACCTTGCCTTCGACGTCGCCCGGATGGGCGAGGTAGCTGCCCTTCCCGGCCCGGCGCCGGGCGATCGTGATCCAGTGCGAGAGATTGCCGTAGCCCCGCCGCGATTGCGCCAGCAGCACGAGGCGCGCATGCGGGGTGCCGCTTGTGGGCGTGACCAACCGCATCTCGCTGCCGATGACGAGGTGCAGCTGCTGCGCCTTCGCTTCGACATGCGCGCGCACGACGCCGGCGAGCGAGCACTCGTCGGTGATGGCGAGCGCACCGTAGCCGAGCCCGGCGGCGCGCAGCACCAGCTCTTCGGGGTGCGAGGCGCCCGTCAGGAAGCTGAAGTTGCTGCGGCAGTGAAGCTCGGCGTAGCGGGGAAGCACGAGAGGGGGACGGACGAAAAGCGGTAGAGCGGGAAAGGCTCTCGGGCGCGCGGCGGCTTGAGGGGCGAGCTGCCTGTGCGAAGGGGCCGCGCGTCATCGTCGCGGTTGTCGCGGTCTTCGCGGTCGCCAGCGCTGTGGTCGACGGAGTCGAGGTCAGGCTCGTCGTGGCCGCCCATTGCCGTCATCATCAATCCGTCGAGCGGGCTCGACGTGCCCGCGGCGGCCGACTTCAGCACGTGCGTGTAGATCATGGTCGTGCTGACATCGGAGTGCCCGAGCAGGCTCTGCACGGTGCGAATGTCGGTGCCGGCCAGCAGCAGGTGCGTGGCGAACGAGTGGCAAGGTGTGCACCGTGGCCGGCTTGGCGATGCCGGCCGCATTGACCGCCGCCTTCAGGTCGCGCTGCAATCGCTTCTCATGGATGTGATGGCGATGCACCGCGTTGTCGTCGCTGCGCGGGTCGCTGCTGATCGCATCGGCCGGGAAGACCCAGAACCAGGCCCAGCTTTCGGCGGCGCGCTTGTACTTGTTGTCCAGCGCGTGCGGCAGATAGACACCGCCGCGCTCGTGTTGTTGGTCGGCGCGCCAGAGACGACGCGCGTGCAGCAGCTGGGCGCGCAACGGCCCGTCGAGGGCGCGCGGCAGCATGACGACGCGGTCCTT
>JALYSL010000104.1 GCA_030854825.1 Pseudomonadota bacterium | reverse complement strand
GTTCGACGCCGAAACCGGCCAGCGCCTGGCCGCCTGACGGTTCCTTCCCGCAACCCCCACCACGCAAGACGGAGACAGACGATGACCGACCGACTCCCCAACCGCCGCCGCTTCCTCGAAGGCTCGGCCGGCATCGCCGCGAGCGCCGGCCTCGGCGCCACGATCTTTTCGCCCGCGGTTCAGGCGCAGACGCTGACGCTCAAGCCGGAGAAGGGCGCGACGCTGCGCGTGCTGCGCTGGAGCCGCTTCGTGCAGGGCGACATCGACGGCTACATGGTGAACGTCAAGAAGTTCACCGAGAAGACCGGCATCGAGGTGCGGGTCGACAACGAAGGCTGGGAGGACGTGCGTCCGAAGGCCGCCGTGGCAGCCAACACCGGCGCCGGCCCCGACATCATTCTCTCGACCAACGACGACGCCAACCTCTATCCCGACAAGCTTCTCGACGTCACCGACGTCGCCCAGTACCTGGGCAAGAAGTACGGCGGCTGGTATCCCGCCGGCGAGGAGTTCAACCGTCCCGACGGCAAGCACTGGATTGCCCTGCCGCTCGGCGCCGCCGGCTCGATGATGGTCTATCGCGAGAGCGTCGTGAAATCGGCGGGCTTCGACTCGTTTCCGAAGGATACCGACGGCTTCCTGAAGCTGTTCCAGGGCGTCAAGGCCAAGGGCATGCCGGGCGGCATGGCGCTCGGCAACGCCACCGGCGACGGCCTGTGGTGCAACTGGCTGGTCTGGGCCTTCGGCGGCAAGCTGGTCGACAAGAACAACAAGGTCGTCATCGACAGCCCCGAGACGATGAAGGCGCTCGAGTACGGCAAGGAGCTGTACGCCACCTTCATCCCCGGCACGCTGTCGTGGCTCGACCCGAGCAACAACAAGGCCTTCCTCGACGGCCAGATCTCGGTCACCAACAACGGCATCTCGATCTATGTGGCGGCGAAGAATTCGCCCGAACCGAAGCTCAAGGAGATGGCCCTCGACATCCAGCACGCCGCATTCCCGATCGGGCCGGTCGGCGTGCCGACCGAGTCGCACCTGTACTTCAACCAGATGATCATGAAGTACACGAAGTACCCGAAGGCGGCCAAGGCGTTCCTGCAGTTCATGATGGACAAGGACCAGTTCGACCTCTGGCTGACCGGCGCGCAGGGCTATGTCTCGCCGCCGCTCGCCGCGTATGCGAAGAGCGCGGTCTGGACCGCCGATCCGAAGAACCTGCCCTATCGCGACGCCGTCAAGAATCTTCGGCCGGCCGGCTATGCGGGCCAGCTGGGCTACGCCTCGGCGGGTGCGGCGGCCGACTTCATCGTCGTCAACATGGTGGCCGAGGCGGTGAGCGGCTCCAAGACGCCGAAAGAGGCGATGGAGCGGGCCCAGAAGCGCGCCGAACGCTACTACAAGGTTTGACGACGCCTTTCAGGCGACGTCAGCACCGGCCTCGTTCGAGGGATCACGCTTCGCTGCGCTCGCGCGTCCCTCAACTCGGCCTCGGCCCGCATCCGCGGGCCGTTGGCTTGCTTCGCATCGCTGAGTATTCCTCGTGACACGGCTCGAAAGACTGCAGAACAACCGCAACGCGCTCGGCATGCTGTTCATGCTGCCGGCAGCGTTGCTGCTGCTCATCTTCCTGACGTATCCGCTCGGGCTCGGCGTCTGGCTGGGTTTTACCGACGCCAAGGTGGGCCGCGCCGGCGAGTGGGTCGGCCTCGACAACTACGAATTCCTCTGGGGCGACAGCGTCACCCGGCTGGCTCTCTTCAACACCATCTTCTATACGGTCGTGGCGAGCATCGCCAAGTTCTTCCTTGGCTTGTGGCTGGCGGTCCTGCTCAACCGCAACATCCGCTTCAAGACCTTCTTCCGCGCCGTCATCCTGCTGCCCTACATCGTGCCGACGGCGCTCTCGGCGATCGCCTTCTGGTGGATCTACGACGCCCAGTTCTCGATCATCAGCTGGCTGCTCGTGAAGATGGGCGTCATCACGACCTACATCGACTTTCTCGGCTCGCCCTGGAACGCGCGCTTCTCGGTGATCGCCGCCAACGTCTGGCGCGGCGTGCCCTTCGTGGCCATCACCCTGCTCGCCGGCTTGCAGACGATCTCGCCCTCCTACTACGAAGCCTCGGCGATCGACGGCGCCACGCCCTGGCAGCAGTTCCGCCACGTCACGTTGCCCTTGCTCACGCCGATCATCGCGGTGGTGATGACGTTTTCGGTGCTGTTCACGTTCACCGACTTCCAGCTCATCTACGTCATCACCCGCGGCGGTCCGCTCAACGCCACGCACCTGATGGCCACGCTCGCCTTCCAGCGCGCCATCAACGGCGGCGCGCTGGGCGAGGGCGCGGCCATCGCCATCACGATGGTGCCGTTTCTGCTGGCCTGCATCATGTTCAGCTTCTTCGGCCTGCAGCGGCGCGCCTGGCAGCAGGGCGGCGTAGACAAATGAGCGGCGCGACGACGACGGTCGACTCGGCCGGCATGGGCTACCTCGAATCGCGGCGGCGTCGCGCGGTCGTGGTCTACATCCCGCTCGTCGTCTTTCTCATCGTCCTGCTCTTCCCGTTCTACTGGATGGCGATCACTTCGGTGAAGCCCGATGGCGAGCTGCTGTCGCGCACGGGCAATCCGTTCTGGGTCATCAACCCCACGCTCACGCACTTTCACCATCTGCTGTTCGAGACTTCGTTTCCGGCGTGGGCCTGGAACACGATCCTCATCTCGGTGGTTTCCACCGCGTTCTCGCTGTTCGCCTCCGTGCTCGCGGCCTATGCTATCGAGCGCCTGCGCTTTCGCGGTGCCAAGCACACCGGCCTGGCGATCTTCCTCGCCTACCTGGTGCCGCCGACCATCCTCTTCATTCCGCTCGCCAACGTCGTCTTCAAGCTCGGGCTGTTCGACACGCGCTGGGCGCTGATCCTGACCTACCCCACCTTCCTGATTCCGTTCAGCACCTGGCTGCTGATGGGCTACTTCCGCTCGATTCCGTACGAGCTGGAAGAGTGCGCGCTGATCGATGGCGCCACGCGCTGGCAGATCCTGACCAAAATCGTCCTGCCGCTGGCGGTGCCGGGGCTCATCTCGGCCGGCATCTTCGCGTTCACCTTGTCGTGGAACGAGTTCATCTACGCGCTCACTTTCATCTCGTCGTCGGAGATCAAGACCTTGCCGGTGGGCGTCGTCACCGAGCTCGTGCAAGGCGACGTCTACCAATGGGGGCCGCTGATGGCCGGAGCCTTGCTCGGCTCGCTGCCGGTCGCCTTCGTGTACTCATTCTTCGTCGAGTACTACGTCTCGGGCCTGACGGGATCGGTGAAGGAGTGAAGAGTTCGAGATGAGCACGCTGCCCAGAATCAAGAAGCCGGAGGACCTGCGCAGCCGCAAGTGGTTCGGCCGCATGGACCGCGACGGCTTCGCCTATCGCAGCTGGATCAAGGGCAAGGGCGTGCCCGACGACCAGTTCGACGGCCGGCCGGTGATCGGCATCTGCAACACCTTCAGCGGGCTCACGCCCTGCAACTCGCACTTCCGCATCCTCGCCGAGCAGGTGAAGATCGGCGTCTACGAGGCCGGCGGCTTTCCGTTCGAGTTCCCGGTGATGTCGCTCGGCGAAACGCTGCTCCGGCCGACGGCGATGCTCTACCGCAACTTGGCGAGCATGGACGTCGAGGAATCCATTCGTGGCAACCCGGTCGACGGCGTCGTGCTGCTCATGGGCTGTGACAAGACGACGCCTTCGCTGGTCATGGGCGCATCGAGCGTCGACCTGCCGACCATCGGCGTCTCGGGCGGACCGATGCTCAACGGCAAGTGGCGCGGCCAGGAGCTCGGCTCGGGCACCGGCGTCTGGAGCATGAGCGAGCAGGTGCGCGCCGGCACGCTCAAGCTGAAGGATTTCCTCGAGGCCGAGAGCTGCATGC
>JALYSL010000073.1 GCA_030854825.1 Pseudomonadota bacterium | reverse complement strand
GCATCGCGCCGGCGGCATTCCGCAGGTGATGAAAACGCTGCTCGCCGCCGGGCTCCTGCATGGCGACTGCATGACGATCACCGGCAAGACCATCGCCGAGACACTCTCCGAGCTGCCCGACGCGCCGCGCGCCGACCAGGACGTGATCCGCCCCATCGACCGGCCGATGTATACCCACGGCCACCTCGCCATCCTCAAGGGCAACCTCTCGCCCGAGGGCGCGGTGGCGAAGATCACCGGCCTCAAGAACCCTGTCATGACCGGGCCGGCACGCGTCTTCGACGACGAGCAGTCGGCGATGGCCGCGATCATGGGCCGGCGCATCGTTCCCGGCGACGTGATGGTGCTGCGCTACCTCGGCCCGAAAGGCGCACCCGGCATGCCGGAGATGCTGGCGCCGACGAGCGCGCTGATCGGCCAGGGGCTCGGCGAATCGGTCGGGCTCGTGACCGACGGGCGCTTCTCGGGGGGCACCTGGGGCATGGTCGTCGGGCATGTCGCGCCGGAGGCCTATGCGGGCGGCATGATCGCCTTGATCGAAGAGGGCGATGCGATCACCATCGATGCGCATCGCCTGTTGCTACAGCTCGACGTCGCCGAGGCCGAGCTGGCCCGCCGCCGCGCCGCCTGGAAAATGCCATCGCCGCGCTATACGCGAGGGGTGCTGGCGAAATTCGCCCGGAATGCGTCGAGTGCGAGCCGCGGCGCCGTGCTCGACGCCGAATGACCCACCGCCGGCTAACGCTGCTTGTTGCTCTTGCGCCGCGCCCGCGTATCCATGCCGAGCGCGGCGAGGTTCTCGTGGCGCCGGTCCTTCTTCTTCTTTTCCATCCGCTCCATCTCGCGCCGCTTGTTCAGGCCCGACACATCCGACCAGATCCACCAGATCATGGCAAGGATGAAGGGCGCGCAGAACTTCCAGAGGTCGCCGAAGATCTCCCAATTCCAGGCGCCCACAGGGCCGATCCCGGCAAAATTCAGCAGGATCAACAGAACGCCGATGGCGACGAACAGCATTGCGCTTCCTCGGGCGGACAAGCCCCGTCCAGTATGCTGATGGTAGCCCACCGAGGTCCGCCGATGCGGCGAAAGAACCGAATGAAACCATTGCTCGCCGCCGCTTTCGTGACCCTCTTCATGGCTGCCCTGCCGGCCCGGGCGAACCCGCAACTGGCGCAGAGCAAGAACTGCATGTCGTGCCACCAGATCGACTCCAAGCTGGTAGGGCCGGCCTACAAGGACGTGGCCGCCAAGTACGCCGGTCAACCCGATGCAGCGGCCAGGCTGGCGCAGAAAGTGATGAAGGGCGGTGCCGGTGTCTGGGGCCCGGTGCCGATGCCGGCCAATCCGCAGGTCAACGAAGCCGAGGCAAAGCAGCTCGTTCAGTGGATCCTGTCGCTGAAGTAGCGGCCAGCGCGCAGCGTCTTTCGGTCTCGCGCTTGCGCGGTGCCGCATGGGCCGTGTTGGCCCTGGCGATCTTCGCCGGCTGGTTCGTCGTGACGCGGCTCAGCGTCACCCGCGAGCTTCGCATCTGGGACATCCTGGCCCTGCGCTTCGGCGTCGGTGCGCTCGTCTTGCTGCCGGTGCTCGTTCTGCAGCGACGCAGCCTCTCGGCGCGACGCTGGCGCGAGGGCCTGCTGCTCTCGTTTCTCTGGGGCGTGCCGTTCGTGCTCTGCGTCGGACTCGGTTTGCAGCTCACGTCGGCCGAGCAGGCCTCGTCGGTGACGCCGGGGCTGATGCCCGTGTTCACCGGCCTCATCGCCTGGGCCTTCCTCGGCCAGCGGCCGGGTGCAACGCGCCTGGCCGGATACGTCGTGATCGCCGCAGGCGTCATCGGCATGCTCGGCGACCGGTGGCTGGCCGGATTGCGTCCCAACGGCGGCGGCCTGCTCCTGCTGCTGGCCGCGGCGGCCTTGTGGGCGATGTACACCTTGCGCATTCGCCGCGCCGACCTGAGCGCACCCGTCGCTGCCGCGTTCGTCTGCTTGTGGTCAGCCGTGCTCTATCTGCCGTTCTACCTGGGGTTCGACGTTTCGCGTCTCGGCTTCGCACCACTTCGCGAAGTGATGTGGCAGACCTTGTACCAGGGCGTGCTGATGAGCGGCGTCGCCATCTTTGCGTACAACCGCGCCGTCGCCCTGCTCGGCCCGACCACCGCAGCAGCGGTGTTCGGACTGGTTCCTGTCGTCGCCACGGCGGTGGCGATCCCGGTCCTCGGCGAAGTGCCCACGCCGATCGACGGCCTGGCGATCTGCGCCATCGCCATCGGCGTTGCGCTTGCCGCCGGCTTGGCCGCTCGCTCGTCTACGGCGCCTGCCCGATTGCCTCTCGCACCGCCGGCGTGAGCGCGAAGCGCTCGCCGCAGGTTGCGGCCAGCTCCTCGGCCCGGGCCAGGAAACGTTCGCGGCCTTCAGACGCGATGAACTGCATCGCCCCGCCTGTCCAGGCCGGAAAGCCGATGCCGAAGATCGAGCCGATGTTGGCCTCGTGCACGCTCGTCAGCACGCCTTCGGCGAGGCAGCGCGCCGTCTCGATCGACTGGCGATAGAGGAAGCGGCGCTTCAGCATTTCAATGTCGGCAAACCCTGCGCTCTCCCTTTCGAACGTCGTCTTCAGCCCGGGCCACAGCCGCTTCGGCTGCCCCGACGCGTAGTCGTAGAAGCCAGCGCCGCCGGCGCGGCCGGGCCGCTTCAGCTCCTTGACCATACGCTGGATCAATTGCTCGCCGGCCGAAGGCGATGGGCTCTTTCCTTCGGCGGCGAGATCGGCGCGGGCCTGATCCATGACATGGACCGACAGCGACAGCGATGTCTCGTCGATGACGGCGAGCGGCCCGACCGGCATCCCTGCGGCGAGCGCCGCGTGCTCGACCAGCGGCGCAGGGATTCCTTCGGCGATCATGGCGGCGCCTTCCATGACAAAAGTACCGAAGACACGGCTGGTGAAAAAACCGCGAGAGTCGTTGACGACGATCGGCGTCTTGCCGAGCGCGGCGACGTAGTCGTAGGCGCGGGCGATCGTCTCGTCGCTCGTCTGCCGACCGCGAATGATCTCGACGAGGAGCATCTTGTGCACCGGCGAGAAGAAGTGCAGGCCGACGAAGCGCTCGGGCGCCGCGCTCGCCGCGGCGAGGCCACTGATCGGCAACGTCGACGTGTTGCTCGCGAAGACGCCGCCGGGCGCCAGCAGCGGCTCGGTCTCGCGCGTCACCGCACCCTTGAGCTCGCGGTTCTCGAACACGGCCTCGATGATGAGATCGCAACCGTCGAGCGCGCGCACATCGGCCGCCGGGGTGACGAGACCGAGCAGCCTCGCTTCGCGGGCCGCGTCCATGCGGCCCTTGGCGACCTGCGGCCCGGTGATGCGGCGGATCGCCTCGACGCCCGCATTCGCCCTTTCGATCGACACGTCCTTCAGCACGCAGGCGATGCCGCGCGAGGCGTTGGCGTGGACGATGCCCGCGCCCATCATGCCGGCGCCAAGGACGCCGACCTTCTTCGGCTTCCAGGGTGCGAACCCGGCCGGCCGCGATTGGCCCGACTTGATGGCGTTCAGGTCGAAGAAGAACGCCTGGATCATGTTCTTCGTGGTCTGGCCGACCATGATCTTCGCGAGCTTGCGGCTCTCGATGCGCAGTGCCGTGGCGTAGTCGACCTGCGCACCTTCGACCATTGTCTCGAGGATCGCTTCGGTTGCCGGATAGAGGCCGCGCGTCTTCTGCAGCAGCATCGCGGGCGCGACGGCGAGCGCGGCGGCGATCTTCGGCTGATCGGGCGTGCCGCCGGGCATCCGGTAGTCGCGCTTGTCCCAGGGTTGCTGCGCGTCGGGATGCGCGGCGATCCACGCCAGCGCCTGTGCCTTCAACTCATCAACGGTCGCGCCCAGCCCATCGACCCAGCCGAGCTCGACCGCCTCGCGAGGCCCGAACAGCCTGCCCTCGACGAGATACGGCTGCGCCGCCATCAGGCCGAGCTGGCGCACGGTCTTGGTGATGCCGCTGGCACCGGGGATGAGGCCAAGCGTGACTTCGGGCATGCCGAAGCGGATCGACGCGTCGTCGAGCGCGAAGCGGGCGTGCGCCGCGAGCGCCACTTCCCAGCCGCCGCCGAGCGCCGCGCCGTTCAAGAGCGCTGCGACCGGCCGGCCGAACGTCTCGATCGTCCGATAGCTCGCCTTGATCGCCTCGATCTCGGCGAAGCCGGGGGCTGCGTCTTCGGCTTTCAGGGTCAGCACGTGCTTGAGCGCAGCGCCGGCGAAGAACGTGGTCTTGGCCGAGACGAGCAGCACGCCCTTGATGCGCTCCTTGTCGGCGACGAGCAGCGCGGCGACCGCGGCGAGATCGCCTTGCCACTCGCGCGTCATCGTGTTCACCGGCGAGTCGGGCGCGTCGAACGTGACGGTGGCGATGCCGTCGCCATCGATCTCGTAGCGGATCGTTTTCATGGCCGACGCCCACCGGGCCGCCCCAAGGGCGCCGCGGCCCCTTCGCGGAGCAGCGAACGAAGCGAGCGTGGAGGCGTCATTCCTTCAGACCCGCTCGACGATCGTCGCGATGCCCATGCCGCCGCCGACGCAGAGCGTGACGAGGCCGCGCTTCAGCGAGCGCCGCTCGAGCTCATCGAGCAGCGTGCCGACGAGCATCGCGCCGGTCGCGCCGAGCGGATGGCCCATGGCGATCGCACCGCCGTTGACGTTGACCTTCTCGGCCGGCACGCCCATCTCGCGAATAAAGCGCATCGGCACCGCGGCGAAGGCCTCGTTGACCTCGAAGAGATCGATTTCGGCGATCGTCAAGCCAGCTTTGGCCAGCACCTTGCGCGTCGCCGGCATCGGGCCGGTCAGCATGATGGTCGGGTCGGCCCCCGACAGCGCCGTGGCGACGATGCGGCCGCGCGGTGCCAGCCCCATCTCGCGCCCTTTCGCCTCGCTGCCGATCAGCACCGCCGCGGCACCGTCGACGATGCCCGACGAGTTGCCCGCCGTGTGCACGTGCGCGATGCGCTCGACCTGTGGATAGCGCGCCAGCGCCACGGCGTCGAAGCCCATCGCGCCGAGCTCGGCGAAGGCGACCTTCAAGGAGCCCAGGCCTTCGAGCGTGGTGCGCGGCTTGATGAACTCGTCGCGCTCGAGCACGACGATGCCGATCTCGTCGTCGACGCTCAGCACCGAACGGTCGAAGTGCCCGGCCGCCTGCGCCGCCGCCGCGCGCTGCTGTGAGCCGAGCGCGTAGCGGTCGACGTCGTCGCGGCTCCAGCCGCCGAGCGTGGCGATCAGGTCGGCGCCGATGCCCTGCGGCACGAAACCGGTGGCGATATTGGTGGCCGGATCCTGCGCCCAGGCACCGCCATCGGAGCCGATGGCGACGCGCGACATGCTCTCGACACCGCCGGCGACAACCATGTCTTCCCAACCGCTGGCGACCTTCTGCGCCGCGATGTTCACCGCCTCGAGCCCCGAGGCGCAGAAGCGGATGATCTGCATGCCGGCGACCTTGACGTCCCAGCCGGCCTTCAGCGCCGCCGTCTTGGCGATCCCCGAGCCTTGCTCGCCGACGGGCGAGACGACGCCCATCACGACATCGTCGAGCTGTGCCGGATCGAAGCCGTGGCGTTTTTGCAGCTTGACGAGCAGGCCGGCGAGCAGGTCGACCGGCTTGACCTCGTGCAGGCTGCCGTCCTTCTTGCCCTTGCCGCGCGGCGTGCGAACGGCGTCGAAGATCATCGCGTGCGTCATCGTCTTTCTCCTCGTGCGACCCGATTATCCGGCGCGCCAAACTCACCCACAATCCGCTCCACCCCTGTTCCTCTGACGAATGCCGAGCTACCAGTCGATCTTTCGCGCCGATCTGTTCGCTGGGCAGGTCGCCATCGTCACCGGCGGCGGCTCGGGCATCGGCCGCTGCACGGCGCACGAGCTCGCGGCGCTCGGTGCGCGCGTCGCGATCGTCGGACGCACGATCGAAAAGCTGGACGCGGTGAAAGCGGAGATCGAAGCAGTTGGCGGCGTCTGCTCGGCGCACGTCGCCGACATCCGAGACGAAGCGGCCGTGCAGTCAACCGTCGCCGCGGTTCTTCGGCAACACGGCCGCATCGACGCGCTCGTCAACAACGCCGGCGGCCAGTTTCCGTCGCCGCTCGCGGCGATCAGCGCCAAGGGCTGGGATGCGGTCGTGCGCAACAACCTCACCGGCGGCTTCCTGATGGCGCGCGAATGCATCACGCAGTGGATGCTCGATGACGACGGCATCGGCAGCCCGCGAGGTGGCGCCATCGTCAACATCATTGCCGACATGTGGAACGGCATGCCCGGCATGGGTCACTCGGGCGCAGCACGCGCCGGGATGCTCAACCTCACCGAGACGGCGGCACTCGAATGGGCGCCGGTGCGCGTCAATGCCGTGGCACCTGGCTGGATCGCCTCGAGCGGCATGGACCGCTACCCGCCCGAGATGCGCGACACCATTCGCGGCATGAAGGCATTGGTGCCGCTGCGCCGCCTCGGCACCGAAAGCGAGGTGGCGGCGGCGATCGTCTTCTTGCTCTCGCCGGCGGCCGCGTTCATCTCGGGCGCGTGTCTGCGCGTCGACGGCGCGGCACCGAACGCCAAGCGGATCTGGCCAGAGGTAGGAACGGGCGGCACGACCCAGGCGTTTGACGGCTTTCATCTCGCGGCGACGCCGAACGTGCTGAAGGATCGCTGATGCCCGTCTTGCCGTTGCCGCACGATGCGAACGACGAAGCGATCGCTTCGAACCGTGCGCATTCGCTCGCCCTGGTCGAGCGCTGGCGCGAACTCGAAGCACGAACGCGCGAGGCCAGCGCACGCGCGGCGCCGCTCTTCGCCAAACGCGGCCAGCTGTTGCCGCGCGAACGCGTGACACGTCTGCTCGACCCGGGCATTCCTTTCCTCGAGCTCTCGACGATGGCCGGATGGTTGCTCGACAGCGACAACGCCGAACGCTCGGTGCCAGGCGGCGGCGTCATCGCCGGCATCGGCGTCGTCTCTGGCGTTCGCGTGATGCTCGTCGCCGACGACGCCGGCATCGACGCCGGCGCCTTGCAGCCGATGGGCCTCGAGAAGCTGCAACGCGCCCAGACGATCGCGCTCGAGAACAGGCTGCCCTTCGTGCACCTCGTCGAATCGGCCGGTGCCAATCTGCTGGCCTATCGCGTCGAGCAATTCATCCACGGCGGCAGCGCCTTCTACAACCTGGCGCGCCTCTCGGCCGCGGGCCTGCCGGTGATCGCCGTCGTGCACGGCTCGTCGACGGCGGGCGGCGCTTACATGACGGGCCTCTCGGATCACGTGATCATCGTGCGCGGCCGCGGCCGCGCCTTTCTCGCCGGGCCGCCGCTGTTGAAGGCGGCACCGGCGAGGTCGCGAACGATGAAGCGCTCGGCGGCGCTGACATGCATGGGAGCGTTTCGGGCCTGGCCGAGCACGTCGCCGAAGACGACGCGAGCGCCCTGGCCACGGCGCGCGAGCTGATCGCTTCGCTCGGCTGGCAGCCGCGCGCCGCGTGGCCCGACGGCCCCGAGCCGCTCGCGTCGGCCGACGACCTGCTTAACCTCTTCGGCGCCGACATGAAGAAGCCGGTGGAGATGCGCCAGGTCATCGCCCGCATCGCCGACGCGTCGGAATTCCTCGAGTTCAAGGCCGACTACGGGCCGATGACGGTCTGCGGCTTCGCCGCGATCGCCGGCTTTCGCGTCGGCATCGTCACCAACAACGGTCCGCTCGACCCAGCCGGCAGCACGAAGGTCACGCACTTCGTCCAGAGCTGCGAGCAGGCGGGCTTGCCGATCGTCTGGCTGCAGAACACAACCGGCTTCATCGTCGGCACCGAGGCCGAGCGTGCCGGCATGATCAAGCACGGCTCCAAGCAGATCCAGGCACTTGCCAACGCCACGGTAGCGCAGATCACCGTGCAATGCGGCGCCTCGTTCGGTGCCGGCAACTACGGCATGTGCGGGCGCGGCTTTCATCCGCGCTTCGTCTTCTCGTGGCCGACCGCGAAGACGGCGGTGATGGGCGCCGAGCAGGCCGCCGGCACGATGGAGATCGTCATGCGCGAGGGTGCAGCGAGAAAAGGCGAGCCGGTCGACGAGGCGAAGCTCGCAGCGCTGAAGACGAAGATCGTCGCCACCTTCGAGCGCCAGAGCGACGCCTTCTACACCTCGGGCCGCTTGCTCGACGACGGCCTGATCGACCCGCGCGATACCCGCCGCGTGCTCGCGCTCACGCTCACCGTCTGCGACGAGGCCGCGCGGCGCACCCTTCACCCGATGCAGTTCGGCGTTGCCCGCCCCTGAGAGGAACCCCATGCTGGTTACGCACGAACACGAAGAGATCCGGCGCACCCTGAAGCGCTTCATCGACGACGAGATCAACCCGCATGTCGACGAGTGGGAAGCCGACGAGGCGTTCCCGGCGCACGAGGTCTTCAAGGGCCTCGGCAAGCTCGGCCTGCTCGGCCTCACCAAGCCCGAGAAGTACGGCGGCATGGGCCTCGACTATTCGTATTCGGTGGTCATGGCCGAGACGCTCGGGCACATCGCCTGCGGCGGCGTGCCGATGGCGATCGGCGTGCAGACCGACATGTGCACGCCGGCGCTGGCGCGCTTCGGCTCGGAGGCCCTCTGCAAGGAGTTCCTCGTCCCCGCGATAGCCGGCGATGCGGTCGGTTGCATCGGCGTCTCCGAGCCGGGCGCCGGCTCCGACGTGGCGAGCATCAAGACGACGGCGCGAAAGGACGGCGGCGACTACGTCATCAATGGCTCGAAGATGTGGATCACCAACAGCCTGCAGGCCGACTGGATGTGCCTGCTCGCCAACACCGGCGAAGGCGCAGCCCACAAGAACAAGAGCCTGATCATGCTGCCGATGAACACGCCCGGCGTCACTCGCGCGAAGAAGATCCGCAAGATCGGCATGATGGCCAGCGACACCGGCCTCATCCACTTCGACGACGTGCGCGTGCCGCAATCGAACCGGCTCGGTGAAGAAGGCATGGGCTTCACCTACCAGATGATGCAGTTCCAGGAAGAGCGCCTCTGGGCCGCGGCGCACGCCATCGAATCGCTAGCCGGCTGCATCCGCTCGACCATCGACTATGCGAGGGAGCGCCAGATCTTCGGCAAGAGCGTGCTCGACCACCAGGTCGTCCAC
>JALYSL010000071.1 GCA_030854825.1 Pseudomonadota bacterium | reverse complement strand
CCTTCGCCGACGCCGGCGTGCCGCCCGGCACCATCGGTCTTGTCTACGGCAGCCCGGCCGACATCTCGAGCTACCTCATTCCGCACCCGGCGATCCGCAAGATCTCGTTCACCGGATCGACGGTCGTCGGCAAGCAGCTCGCTGCGCTCGCCGGCCTGCACATGAAGCGGGCGACGATGGAGCTCGGCGGCCACGCGCCGGTGATCATCTTCGACGACGCCGACGTGACCATCGCTGCCAAGGCCATGGCGTCGTCGAAGTTCAGGAACGCCGGCCAGGTCTGCATCTCGCCGACCCGCTTCCTGGTGCAAGAAGGCGTCTACGACGCGTTCGTCGAGCAGTTCGTCGCCAACACGAAGCGGCTGAAGGTCGGCGACGGCCTCGAGGCCGGCACGACGATGGGCTCGCTCGCCAACCCGCGCCGCTCGACGGCAATGGAGGCGAACCTCGAAGACGCGAGCAAGCATGGCGGCAAGGTGAAGACCGGCGGCCATCGCATCGGCGCCAAGGGCAACTTCTTCGAGCCGACCGTCGTCACCGAGCTCGGCAACGACGCCAAGGCGATGAACGAGGAGCCGTTCGGGCCGATGGCGATCATCAACCCGTTCAAGACCTTCGACGATGCGGTGAAGGAAGCCAACCGGCTGCCGTTCGGCCTCGCCGCGTACGCCTGGACGAAGTCGGCCAAGACGGCGAACGCGATCGCCTCGCAGGTCGAGACCGGCATGATCTCGATCAACCACGTCGGCCTCGGCATTCCCGAAGTGCCGTTCGGCGGCGTCAAGGATTCGGGCTACGGCTCCGAAGGCGGCAGCGAGGCGATCGAGCCCTACCTGAATCCCAAGTTCGTGACGCAGGCCGGGCTGTAAAGGGGGGGCCGCGGGCGAGCCCGCCGCTGAGTCTGAATCTATTGCCTGGGTTCGCCCCGCCCGTTCACGGCGATCGTCGGCCCCGGAGCGCCACCCATCTGAATGCGATGGTCGACGCCGCGGAAGTTGTACGTCACATCCCAGTATTGCGGTGTGGTGCTCGCCGTGTTCTCGCAACGGCGCACGTCTTGCCCGGTGTCGCGGTCGCGCAGCCGGTCGATGTTGGCGCCGAGCGCGGCACCGCCCACGGCTCCGCCGATCGTGGTGACGGTCTTGCCGCTGCCGCCGCCGAGCTGATGGCCGAGGATGCCGCCGAGCACGCCGCCGATGATGCCGCCGGGGACGTTGATGTCGCGCTGCGGCTCTGCGACCTGCTGCCGTTCCATCCAGCAACGGTGCTCGGGCGGCCCGACGACAGCGCGAGCCGACGTGACTGGCGCCTGGAAGAGGCGCTCGTTGGGGCGCTGGCGATATTCATACGTCGGCGCCGCCAGCGGCTGCGGCGCTTCGTTGTCGTAGCGGGTGTGATCGTGCACCGGGCGAACCGACGAGATCCGATTGTCGAGACCGAGGCCGCGCAACGAGTCGTAGCTGCCACGCTTCAGCACGACGCAACGACCTGAGAAGCGGGCGTCCTCACAGACCTCCCAGCGGCCATGGTCGACGACGACCGAAGAGGCACGATCGTTGAAGCCGACGCGTCCGAAATCGCCGACGGGATTGTTGGCGGTGAAGGCACGGCCGCGAAATCCTTCGCCTTCGTAGAAGGTGATTTGTGCCGACGCATGCGCCGCGGCGAGCAGCGCGAGGGTCGCGAGGACCGGCTTGAGTGAGGTGCTGTTCATTTGTATTTCTCCATGAATATCGGATCGCCTGTCACCCGTAGCAGAAGGCCGAGCGCTTGAGCAGCGAGACACGTGACCTTAGTGGCGTCGCCGGTGCCTGTCGGGTGACGAGCGCCGCGCAGCAGCGCCAGAGATCGCGCCGCGGCGGCCGCGTCGACCTCCTACGGTGCGACCTCGCCTGCGACCGAATTGCAGGGATGGGTGGGGATCATCTCGCGCCGACGACCGCTTCCTGGCGCGCGTAGAACCGCGCCACTTCATCGATCTCGTCACCCGACATGGCGCGAACCATGTTTCGCATCTGCGCCAGGCCGTCGTTGTGTCGGCTGCCCGAAGCAAAATTCTTCAATTGGGCCGTCAGGTATTCGCTCGGCATGCCTTCCAGCCAGGGTGCGCCGAGCTTGCGCTCGCTACCGCCGTGACAGGACGCGCAAGGCGCGATGTTGCGCATGGGACTGCCGACCTTGACCAGCAGAGGCATGTGCGCATCTTCGGCGGCGGTGTTTCGAAGTGCCGGCAGGTAGGCGTAGTAGACGGCCAGGTCGTCGATGTCGCGATCCGACAACCGGCTTGCCAGTGCCTGCATCACGGCGCTGATCCTGTCGCCGTTCCTGAAGTCGATCAATTGCTTGATGATGACTTCGGGATACTGGCCAGCCAGATTCGGCGCATTGGCTTCGCTCAGGCCGCGCGCGCCGTGGCACATCGTGCACTGCAGGGCCAGCGTCGCGCCGCGGCCGATCGCCTCGCTGGTTCCGGCCCTGGCCATGTCTCGATTGAGGACGACATCGGTGGATCGCCGGCGAGCCGGCAATGCCCCCTCCTTGGGCGCCCATGTGTCGGGAACGCCGGCGGCCCGGCAGATGCTGGCCCACAAACCGCCGGCGCCGAAGTCGCCTTGCACCGAGGGCAGCCAGACGAAGCCCACCAGCAATGAGAACAGGCTCAACGCGCACAGGGCCAGCACGCTGTAGCGAAACCAGCGGTTGCTCCAGGCATAGACGGCCTCGCGTTCCATCATCTTCCGCCCATGGGAATTGCAGGCACCGACGTGCCGCTGAGCGATGCCAGCTGGACGATCGGGAAGCCGTAGTTGACGACCGTCAGCGCGATCATCATCGCCACCCACAGCCTGAAGCTGTTGAGCAGGGCTGGTGCCTTGACCGGCAGGTGCACGGCGACGCTGAAGGTGAAGGGTGCGGGCGTTGCCGTCCCTTTTCTCGCGCTGGCCAGGACATAGATGAAGACAAGGGCCGACACCACCAGCACGAGGCCGCCGGCCGTCGATGCGACGACGGTCCAGGCCTGCGACTGCAACGCCGGATCGGTAAAGTCGAAGTAGGCCATGCGTCGCGGCATGCCCAGCAGGCCGACCCAGTGCCAGGGCAGGGTGGTCACCATCATGCCGACGAACCAGAGCCAGAGCTGGGTCTTGATGAGACGTTGGGAAAGCGGCGTGCAACCGGTGAGCTGCGGCCACAGCTCGTAGGCGATCATGAAATACATGATGACGATGGCGCCGGCAAAGATCAGGTGAAAGTGCCCCGTCACCCACTGCGTGTTGTGAATGGTCTCGTTGAGCTGGTAGCTCATGTTGATGAGGCCGCCGGCGCCGCCGAAGCCGAGCATCACGAACGAGAACGTCACGGCCAGCATCATGGGGTTGCTCCACGGCAGTGCCTTGACCCAGCCGAAGAGTCCCTTGCCGCCGCCCAGGCGAGCGGCGATCTCGACCGACGCGACGATCGTGAAAACGGTGAGGAACGTCGGCACCGACACCATGGCGGTGAACACGGCGTGCATGAACTTGAAGCCGGCGCCGACCTCCGGATCGGCGAACAGATGATGGATGCCGATCGGCATCGAGAAGACGAGGAAGAGCACGAACGCGACGCGGGCCATGGTGTCGCTGTAAAGGCGCCCGCCGATCGCCCGCGGCACCAGCGTGTAGAAGGCGATGTAGGTCGGGAACAGCCAGAAGTAGACGATGGCATGCAGCGTCCACGAGAAGAAGACACGCGCCAGGCCGGCATCGATCGTGTCCTTGAAGCCGAGCGCCACCGGCAGGATCAGGAACAGGATCTCGATGGCGGCGCCGACCGAGGTCCAGGCCCACAGATAGGCGCCGGCGACGTTGCCGAACATGACCAGCGGCACTGTCGCGCCCGGGTTGTCTCTTTTCCAGGCGCGAAGGTTGACGAACATCAGCGCCACCCACACCCACGAGCCGACGACCACGAGAACGACGCCCAGGTAGTAGAAAGGGCTGGCGATCATCGGCGGGTAGAACGTGTAGAGCACCGAGGCATGGCCGATGGCGATGGGCACCGAGGCCATCACCGCGCCGACGAGCAGCAGCCAGAAGCCGCCCCAGGCCCAGCGCAGGCCGATCAGCGGGCGCTTCAGGGCGAGCTCGGTGATGGCGTAGCCGAAGCCCATTGCGACCAGGGTCGGGAAGACGTAGCCCATGACGGTGCCGTGCGCCGTGACCGAACGGTAGTAGTGCTCCGGGTTGTCGATCCACGCATGGAGCGGGCTGCGCACGAACATCTGCCACTCGCCGAGCACGATGGCGACCGCGAAGGCCGCGAAGGCGACCCAGAGGTGGGCAAGAACGAGACGCCTAGCGCGGAACACAGCTGAGCCTTTCGCCGTTGCGCGACTGGGAGATGAAGTCGGCCGCCGGGATGACCCGTACCCGCGCCCACATCGCTTCGTGGCCGGCGCCACAGTACTCGTGGCACGGCATCAGCTGCTCGCCGGTTTCCTTGAACGTCGTCGTGAAGGTGGCGACGAATCCGGGCACCAGCATGACGTTGGCGTTGGTCCGGCCGATCACGAAGCCGTGCAGCGCGTCCGAGCTGGTGGCGCGAAAGGTCACCGGCATGCCCGCCGGAACGACCAGGCATTGCGGCTGGAACGAATACTGCTGCGCCACGAGGCGGACCACCACCTTGCCGTCCGGGGTCAGGGTAGTGCCGAGATTCGATTCCACGAACTCACCCGACACGTGCAGGGTTCGCGGATCGATCGTCTCGACGCGGGACGGTGGCATCGAGGCCCAGTGCAAGCTGGTGAACACCATCAGGCCGACGAGCAGCATGATGATGAGGGCGATGACGATGCCCCAGCGCTTTTCGGCGGCGGCGGCGACGCTGCCGGAGCCGTGATCGTCGGCACCGTGGCCGGCTGAGGCGTCGGTCGTCACTGGACCGTGCCGCGCGGCAGATAGGCGAAGAAGTAGAAGGCGAAGAACATGGCCACGACCAGCGCGGTCGCGACGCCGGCCACCGCGAAGGCTCCGGCCGGGCCACGCGCGACGATCGCATCGACCGCTGCGTCGTCGGCGCTGTCGATGGGCTCGGTCGGCTCGGGTGTCGTCATGATTCGCCTTCCTTCATTCGGGCACTACCTTGCGCAGGTCGTTCGCCTGTGCCGCCGTCACCGGCGTTCCGGTGTTGTTCCAGGCCACGCGGATGTAGGTCACGGTTGCCGCGACCTCGGCGTCGTTCAGGATGTGCGCGAACGGCGGCATGCCGTGCGGGCGCGGGTTCTTCGCCGTGCCCGGCGGGTAGCCGCCGTTGAGCACCATCCGGATCGAGTTGACGGGCGACGCCATGACGATCGAGCGGTTCGCCGCCAGCGGCGGGTAGAAGGGCGGCTGACCGTTGCCCTCGTCGCCGTGACAGACCGCGCACTGCTTGACGTAGATGTTGCGCCCGAGCTCCATGACGGTCGGGTCGACGAGGCGGGCACTGCTCGAGGGCGCCGGTTCCGAATTGCGTTGCGGCAATGCCTTGAGATAGACCGCCATGGCTTCGGCGTCTGCATCGGAGAGGTGTTGCAGGCTGTCGTAGACGACCTCGGCCATCGGGCCGTAGACCGTCGCCCGGTGCGAGACGCCCACCTGAAGCAGATCGCTGATGTCCTTGATGCTCCAGTCGCCCAGGCCGGCCTCGCGATTCGACGTCAGCGACGGCGCGTACCAATGCTGGTTGGGAATCATCCCGCCCTCGAACGCTTTCGACTCGCTCGATCCGCCCAGGGCGTTGATCGCCGTGTGGCACATCGCGCAGTGGCCGAGCCCCTGCACCAGGTAGGCGCCGCGATTCCATTGGCTCGATTGCTTCGGATCGGCGACGAACTCGCCCTCGGTGAAGTAGAGCGCGCGCCAGCCGAGCAGGAGGTCGCGGTTGTTGTAGGGGAAACGAAGCTCGTGCGGCCGATTCTTCTGGTGCACTGGCGCCACCGACAACAGGTACGAGAAGATCGCGTCGCTGTCGGCGCGAGTCACCTTCGTGTACGAAGCGAAGGGCATCGCCGGGTACATGAGAGTTCCGTCGCGCGACAGGCCGGTGTGCATCATCCGGTAGAAGTCGTCGGCGCTCCACAGGCCGATGCCGGTCTCGTCGTCGGCCGTGATGTTGGGCACGTAGAGATTGCCGAACGGCGTCGGCATCGCGCGCCTCCCCGCGAATTGTTTGCCGCCGGGTACGGTGTGGCAGGCCACGCAGTCGCCCGCGCGCGCGAGATACTCGCCCTTCTTGATGATGTCGGTGGTAGTGCCTGGTGCCGCGCTTTCTGCGCCCCGGCTGCGCAGCGGGGTCATCGTTGCCAGCGCGATCAACGCCAGGACCGTCAATGCGCCGGCAGCGCGGCTAACAGGGAGTGGCGAGCGAATCCTCATGCGCTCCGTAAGCCTATTGTTGGCTGCCGCATGCAAGCGGCATGCGCACAGCGCTCTGTGGGACTGGCGTCGGATCGACCGGTGCCGGTCGCGATGCGAGCCAGGCGGAGACATTGAGTATGTCGCTGTCCGACAAG
>JALYSL010000063.1 GCA_030854825.1 Pseudomonadota bacterium | reverse complement strand
GGCAGAAGCCAGCGTCGTCGCGAATGTGAATCGAGCAATGCCGCTTCAGGTCGGCGAGGCTCCAATCGCCGCCTGCCAGGGCCAAGCCGCTGACGCCGCCCGCCGACATGCCGTAGACGCCGACCCGATCGAATTTGAGATGAGAGGAAAAGCGTGGATCGGCGGCGACGGCGTCGATGGCCCGGCTGATTTCGAGGGGGCGACGTTGCCACGAGACCAGGCCGGCGTCGCTGTGGTCTTGCCAGTTGTCGCCGCGGTGCTCCGGCTGAGCGACCACGAATCCAGCCAGAGCCAAGGTTCGGGCCAGCGTATGCAGCGTCAAGGCATCGCCGCCGGTGCCGTGCGAGAACACCACCAGGCGGCCGTTGCCGGGCGATGGCGCAGCGTCCATGGCCACCTGAAGGTCGAATGGGCCCAACTGCCGGTGGCCAGCGACCACTGCGGTCGGGTAGACGAGGGTGACCGGAACATCGCCGGCGCGAATCTGCGTCATTCCTATCTGGCCGAACGCCGGCAGCGCGACCAGGCAGCTGATGGCCGCGATGCACGCGGCGAAACGAGGAAAGCGTAGCGAAGGCATGGCCGTGGCCTTTCGAGGTTAGCCAGGAGTGGCGGATGGAAGGGAGTGAGCTGACTGTGGCGCGTTCACTTCGGATGCCGAAATGGATTGCGACGAGACGCCGGTCAGGCCGCCATACGACCGCCTGAGGGGACGAGCTGCTACTGCGGCTGGAGCTTGGCCGCGCGGATCACGTCGCCCCAGCTGCCGATCTGTCGGACGAGCAACGATTCGAGTTGCTTCGGGCTGCTCGACGCGGCGCGAACGCCGAGCGCCTGCAGGCTCTCGCGGACCTGCGGCTCGGCGATCGCCTGCGTCGCCGCGCGGTGCAGGCGATCGATCACCGAGGCTGGCGTCCCGTGCGGCGCGGCCAGGGCATTCCACGACGCCACTTCGTAGCCGGGTACGCCGGCTTCGATCACGGTGGGTACCTGGGGCAAGGCGGGAAAGCGGCGGCTCGACGTGACGGCCAAGGTCCGGATCACGCCCGCGCGCGTCTGCGACAACATCGGCCCCAGGATCTCGAAGGCCAGGTCGATCTCGCCGGCACGCAGCGCCGTTAGCACCGCCGGCGTTCCCTTGTACGGCACGATCAGCATGTCGACGCCGGCTTTCGCCTTGAACAGCTCCGCCGCCAAGTGCTGAGTGCTGCCGGCCGTGATGCTGCCGATGGTCAGTCGACCGGGATGCGCCTTCGCCTGCGCGACCACGTCCTCGAGGGCACGAAAGCGCGAACCACTCGCGACGAACACGCCGAGATCGAAGTAGGCGAGCGTCGAGATGGGTACGAAGTCGGCCACCGGATCGAAGGGGAGCTTGCGGAACAGGCTGACACTGATGGCGTTGGCATTGCTCATCAGCAGCAAGGTGTAGCCGTCGGCGCTGGCTCGGGCGACCATGTTCGAGCCGACGATGCTGCCGGCGCTCGGCCGGTTGTCGATGACGATCGCCTGGCCGAGACTCGCCGCCATCGCCTGCGCCACGGTACGGGCGGTGAGGTCGGCGATGCCACCTGATGCGAACGGCACGACCAGCGTGATGGGGCGGCTCGGCCACGCTGCTTCGGCACGAGCCAGACCAATCAAGGCCGCGCCGCTGGCGGCGGCCAGGACGCGGCGTCGCCTCACGAAGGGAATTCCTCGGTATCGATCTCGGCTTGCGTGTTCGCGTTGTAGCGCGGCCCCGTTACCGTGTCGCGATTGATCACCGCATCGACGCGCGCCCGCAGCTCGGGAGCAAGCACGACCGCTGCCGCGCCGACGTTCTCGGCCAGATGATCGAGGCTCTTCGTGCCGGGAATGGGCACGACCCGGTCGTCCTGTGCGAGAAGCCAGGCGAGGGCCAGTTGCGCCGGCGTGCAGCCGGCTTCGCCGGCAAGGGCGGAGAAGCCCTCGAGGATCGAGAGATTGGCGTCGAAGTTGGCAGCCTGGAACCGCGGCATGCCACGGCGGATGTCCTTGCCGTCGAAGGTCGATACGTCGCGCAATCTTCCGCTCAGAAAGCCGCGCGCGATCGGGCTGAAGGCAACGAGGCTGGTGCCCAGCTCGCGGCAGGTGTCGAGCCCGGCGATTTCCGGATTGCGTGACCACAACGAATATTCGCTCTGCAGCGCGCTGATCGGATGCACCGCGTGGGCCCGCCGCAGCGTCTGTCCGGAAACTTCCGACAGGCCGATGGCGCGTACCTTGCCGGCGCGCACGAGATCGGCGAGCGCGCCGACGCTGTCCTCGATCGGCACCTGGCGATCCCAGCGATGCAGGTAGTAGAGATCGATCACATCGGTGCAGAGGCGCTGCAGGCTCTCCTCGCAGGTGCGCCGAAGCGTCTCGGGCCGACCGTCGATCACCCGCACGCCGTTGACGCCGGTCATGCCGCATTTGCTGGCGATCGTGATCCGCGCGCGGTGCAGCGCCAGGACCCGGCCGATCAGCGACTCGTTGACACCGAAGCCATACAGCGCCGCCGTGTCGAAGAGAGTCACGCCAAGCTCCACCGCTTCGAGGAGCAGGGTCTCGGCCACGACCGGCGCCGGCGGCACGCCGTAGGCGTGGCTGAGATTCATGCAACCGAGGCCGATGGCGCTCACCTCGAGTGGCCCGATCCTGCGTCGTTGCATGGCGTTCAGCCTGCCGCGGCGAGCTGCTGCGCGAGCTGGTGCAGCGTGCGATAGCAGGGCAGCACCTGCGCGACGCTCGCATTCGGCTCGTGGCCCTCGCGGATCGCGGCGAAGAACTCGCGATCCTGCAGCTCGATGCCGTTCACCGAGACATCGACCTTCGAGACATCGATCGGCTCCTCCTTGCCGGTGTAGAGATCGTCGTAGCGTGCGAGATAGGTGCCGGTGTCGCCGATGTAGCGGAAGAACGTGCCGAGCGGCCCGTCGTTGTTGAAGGACAAGCTCAGCGTGCAGATGGCACCGGTGCTGCTCTTGAGCTGGATGCTCATGTCCATGGCAATGCCGAGCGTCGGGTGGATCGGGCCCTGGACGGCATGGGCCTGCACGACCTCGCCGCCGGCCTGCCAGGCGAACAGGTCGACGGTGTGCGCCGCGTGGTGCCACAACAGGTGGTCGGTCCAGCTGCGCGCCTGGCCGAGCGCGTTCATGTTGGTGCGCCGGAAAAAATAGGTTTGCACGTCCATCTGCTGGATCTTGAGCTCACCCGCGGCGATGCGCCGGTGCAGCCATTGATGGCTCGGATTGAAGCGCCGCGTGTGCCCGACCATCGCCACCAGGCCGGTGCGCTTCTGCAAGGCGGCCACCGACTCGGCACCGGCCAGCGAATCGGCCAGCGGGATCTCGACCTGGACGTGCTTGCCGGCCTTCAGGCAGGCGATGCTCTGCTCGGCATGCATCTGCGTCGGCGTGCACAAGATCACGGCATCGAGGTCGGGCAGCGCCAGGCTCTCCGCCAGCTCGGTGCCGACGTGGCCGATCCCGTACTTCGCCGCCACCTCCCGGGTCTTGCCGAGCTCGCGGCCGATCACCGAGACGACTTCGACGCCGTCGATGTTCCTGATGCCGTCGAGGTGTTTGATGCCGAACGCACCGGCGCCGGCCAGGGCGACCTTGAGGGTCTTCGCTGTCATCGAGAGTTCTCCAGGATCAGATGGCCGACGGCCGTATTGCTCGCCGGCACGTGATAGAAGCGATGCGCGACGGTCGGCTTCGCACCACCGTTCAGATCGGCCATGGCGCCGCGCGCGATCAGCCACATCACGAGCTCGATGCCCTCCGAGCCGGCTTCGCGCACGTAGTCGATGTGCGGGACGCGGGCCAGGCCTTCGGGGTCGTCGATCAAGCGGTCGAGGAAGCGGTGGTCCCAGGCCCGGTTGATGAGGCCGGCGCGCGGGCCCTGCAGCTGATGGCTCATGCCGCCGGTTCCCCATATCTGGACGTCGAGCGGCGCGTCGTACGACTCGATCGCCTTGCGGATCGCCTTGCCGAGATTGAGGCAGCGCTGCCCCGAGGGGATCGGGTACTGCACGACGTTGACGGCGAACGGGATCACCGGGCAGGGCCACGCCGCGGGCGAACCGCAGAGCAGGTTCAGCGGCACGGTCAGGCCGTGGTCGACCTCCATCCGGTTGACGATCGTCAGATCGAAGTCGTCCTGGATGACGGACTGGGCGATGTGCGACGCCAGCTCCGGATGGCCGATGACTTCGGGTACCGGTCGCGGGCCCCAGCCTTCGTCGGCGGGCGAGAAACGTTCGCCGGTGGCGAGCGCAAAGGTTGGGATCATGTCGAGGCTGAACGCGCTCGCATGGTCGTTGTAGACGAGGAAGATCACATCGGGCGTGTGCGCCTTCATCCACTGCTTGGAGAATTCGTAGCCTTCGAACAGCGGCCGCCAATAAGGCTCGCCGGTCTTGCCCTGATCGATCGCCGCGCCGATCGCCGGCACGTGGGAGGTGTACACCGAGGCGCTGATGCGGGCCATCTCAACCGTCCGCCTTGCGGCCGGCGCCGCCTTGCGGCTGGTGGTGCGCCTGCGCGTCGCCGTCTTCGCCGATGCGGCGGTTGCCTTCGACCGAGCGGCCGCCCGAGATCATCATGCGGCGGTACTCGTCTTCGCTCATGCCCGTCATGCTGCCTGCCATCTGCTGAAAGCTCTTGCCGTCCGTGGCGCCGATCTTGGCGAGGAAATAGATGTTGCCGCCGAGGCCGATGCAGCGATTGAGATCGCGCGCCAGCACCGCCTGCTTCTGCTCCTCGGTCATCGGCCACTCGTCGAGGTAGGCGCGCTCGTCGGCCTTGAAGCGGGCCCGGTTGGCGGCCTTCATGAGCGACATGCAGAACTGGTTGAGGTGGTAGCCGCGGCGCGACTGCTCGGCGTCGAAGATCGTCGTGCCGGGCACGTCGAGGTAAGGCTTGTCGAGAGACATCAGACCTCTTCCGGCCAGTACAGGCGCATCGGGTTGTCGACGAGGAGCTTCTGCTGCAGCGCCGGGGTGGTGGCAATGTGCGGGATGAAGTCGATCAGCAGGCCGTCGTCGGGCATGTGGTCCTTCAGGTTGGGGTGCGGCCAGTCGGTGCCCCAGAGCACGCGGTCGGGAAACGTGTCGACGATGCGGCGCGCGAACGGAACCACGTCGCGATAGGCGTTGCGCTCGCCGTTCAACGCCTTCGGGCCGGTCATGGAGAGACGCTCCGGGCAGCTCACCTTGCACCAGACGTTGGCGTGCTCGCGCATGAACGAGACGAAGCGCTCGAACTGTGGCCCGTTCACCGGCAGGCTGACGTCGGGCCGGCCCATGTGGTCGACGACGACGGTGGTCGGCAGGGCGCTGAAGAAGTCCCACAGCTCGGGCAGGTCGACTGCCTCGAAATAGATTACCACGTGCCAGCCGAGCGGGGCAATGCGCGAGGCGATCTCGAGCAGCTCGTCTTTCGGCGTGAAGTCGACCAGGCGCTTGACGAAGTTGAAGCGCACGCCGCGTACGCCGGCGGCGTGCATGTCCTGCAGTTCCTGGTCGCTGACGCTGCGCCGCACGGTGGCCACGCCTCGGGCTCGCCCATCCGAATGCAGCAAAGCATCGACCATGGCGCGGTTGTCGGCGCCGTGGCAGGTCGCCTGGACGATGACGTTGCGCTCGAAACCGAGGTGGTCGCGCAGCGCGAACAGCTGCTCCCTCGAGGCGTCGCATGGCGTGTACTTGCGCTCGGGCGCATAGGGGAATTGGGCGCCGGGTCCGAAGACGTGGCAGTGCGCATCGACGGCACCGGGCGGCACCCGGAACGCGGGCCTCGACGGCTTCGCGTACCAGTCGAGCCAGCCCGGCGTCTTGGTGAATTCCATGGCTCGCTTCGCCTTCGTCGTCAGCTCGGCCGCGTGACCGATGCCAGGATGCGGTCGGCCTCGGTGCGCCAGTCGGCGCTGCGCGCGAAGCCGCTCTCGCCGCGCTGACCGAACAGGCCTCCGTCGGCCAGGTCGGCGACCCATGCCTGGCGCTCGGCGGTGCCCGCGGACGACCACGGCGTGAGGCCCGCCTCGCGTACCGTCTCGGCGACCTCGCGGACCTCTTCGCTGCGCCGCCGGCCATGCTCGATGACACGCTGGAAGAAATAGGCGGCTTGCTTTTCCCAGTCGATGCCGGGAAAAGTTTCGCGCAGCGACGCCAGCACCGCGTCCTCGACGCCGTAGGCGCGGGCGGTGGTGAAGCTCTCGATCACCATCGCCTCGAGGCCTTTGATCATCACGCTGCGGCACATCTTGGTGGCTGACGCGACGCCCAGCCGCTCGCTGGCCAGCCGCGGTGCGAAGCCGAGTGCCTGGAGCGCGGGCGCCAGCGCCGCCGCGCTCGACCCGCCGAGCAGCAGCGGCACCTTGATGCGATGGGGTGGGATCGATGTCATCACCGCGCCTTCGACGTAGCGGCCGCCGGCTCCGTCGATCAGCGCGGCGGCGCGAATCTTGGCGCCCGGCGACGCCGAATTGAGATCGAGGAAGAAGGCGTCGCGTCGGATCGCCTGCGCGCACGCCTCGGCGACGCCGACCGCCTGGCTCGCGGTCACCGCCGAGACGATCAGGTCTGCCTGGGCAGCGACGACGGCGTGGCTCGGCATCAGCGCGACGCCGTGCGTCCGGGCGTGGCCGCGCATCGACGTGCCGGCGTCCTGTGCCAGCTTCAGGTCGAAGGCGCTGACGCGAATGCCGCGCTGGCGCAGGTCTTCGGCCAGGATGCGGCCGACTTCGCCGTAGCCGACGAGGCCGACCTGCCACTCCTTGGGAGACGATTCGCCCATCTGTTTCAGTGAATCAATCGATGTACCGGAGGCCGGCCTTTTCGAGCGGCCCGCGCATGTCGTACATGTCGAGGCCGAGCACGCCGGCGGCGAGCTTGGCGCGCTTGTCGCTCTCGAGCGAATCGCGCTTTTGCGCCGCGTCGGCGACCTGTTGCGCGATCCCCGCCGGCACGACGACCACGCCGTCGGCATCGGCGACG
Organism: Pseudomonadota bacterium; assembly: GCA_030854825.1. The sequence continues at coordinate 49 of JALYSL010000063.1, read as the reverse complement.
ATCACGTCGCCCGGGTTGACGAGCGCGCTGGCGCAGACCACCGGCACGT
>JALYSL010000041.1 GCA_030854825.1 Pseudomonadota bacterium | reverse complement strand
ACGACCGTCGATCCGGTGAACGAGATCTTGCGGATCGCCGGGTGCGGAATGAGGTAGCTCGAGATGTCGGCCGGGCTGCCGTAGACAAGACCGATGGTGCCGGGCGGCACGCCGGCGTCGGCGAAGGCGCGGATCAATTCGGCCGGCGACGCCGGCGTTTCCTCGGGCGCCTTGACGATGATCGAGCAGCCGGCGGCGAGCGCCGCCGAGAGCTTCCTCACGACCTGGTTGATCGGAAAATTCCAAGGCGTGAACGCGGCGACCGGGCCGACCGGCTCCTTGACGACGAGCTGGTAGATGCCTTCGCCGCGCGCCGGAATGACGCGGCCGTAGGCACGGCGAGCTTCCTCGGCGAACCAGTCGATGGTGTCGGCGCCGTTCAGGATCTCGCCCTTGGCTTCGGCGAGCGTCTTGCCCTGCTCCATCGTCATCAGCATGGCGATGTGGTCGAGCCGCTCGCGTAGCAGGTTGGCGGCCTTTCGCATCATCTTCGAGCGCTCGTAGGCGCTGATGCGCTTCCAGGTCGCGAAGCCCTTGACGGTGGCGTCGAGCGCGTGGTCGAGATCGGCGCGCTCGGCATAGGCGAGCGTGCCGATGGTGTCGCCGCTGGCTGGATTGACGACCGGCATGGTGCGGCCCGAGCGGGCATTCGTCCATTGGCCGTCGATGTAGAGCTGGGTGTTGGGGTAGACGCGTGTGTCCATGGTGTGCAGTTTGGTGAGGGGTGTCGACGATCACCGATTCTCGCGCGGCTCCGAGAGGTGCGCACGGAGGGCACGTGGACGCCTTCGCCTGAGCAGGGCCTCAGCCGTCGACCTGCTCGCCGGCGCTGCCGCCCTCACCCAGATATTCCTTGATGCGGTCGATCCGCGTGCCGACCACCTGCACGGCGTGCAGCATCGCTTCATCGGTGGTGCCGAGCGCCGCCGCCCAGCGAGTGACGGCGGCTTCGTCGGCGAGGTCGATCTGGGCGTGCGAGGCCGGGTCGAAAGCAGCGTCGGTTTCGCGGGTCATGCGTCGATTCTGCGCCTCGCGCCGGCGCACTTCCCGAGCTGATCCAGGCCGACGCGGCCGTGGTCCGCAGGGTCATATTGACAACTATTGATAGTCACCGGATCATCTGTCTCATGAGTACGAACACCATGAGCTTCGCCCTCCCCGAGGCGCTGCGCAGCTATGTTGACCAACGCGTGCGCTCCGGCAAATACGGCAACACGAGCGAATACCTGCGTGAGCTTATTCGACGCGACCAGGAAGAGGAAGCCAAAAAGCGCCTGCGCGACTTGATCGAGAAAGGGCTGAGCTCGGGCAGCGGCCGCACTCCGACCCAGAAGATTGCCGCCGAGCTCAAGAAACGAGCCCTGGGCGGCCCGGGTTGAAACCGGCCAGGCTGCGCCCATTGGCAGAAGAAGACCTGGTGCAGGCTGCGCGCCATTGCCAAAAAGAGGGTGGCGCGGCCCTGGCTGAGAAGATGTTCGACGCCGCCCTGGCGGCGTTGAAACCCATCCAGCGCATGCCGGCAATGGGCTCGCCTCGGCTCGGGCAACTGTGCGACATCCCCGGCCTGAGGTCCTGGCGAGTCACGGGGTTCCCGATGCAGTGGTTCTACTTCGAAGCCGCCGATCACCTGGACGTGGTGCGCCTGCTCGGGGAGCGGCAAGACGTTGCCGCGATCCTGGTCGACAACGGCTGAATGGGGTCGACTCGAGAACAACTTCGCGGCGTCGGCTTGCTGGCGTCGGCGCACCTGCTCGCGGCGGTGGGTGGCGGCGGCATGCTCGAGGTCGATGCCAACGCCAATCCGTTGCGCACGAGGCCGAGCGGTGCGCTCGGCGCGATCGACGCCGGCCATGCGCGCCTCGGCAACGCCCCCGGCATCGGCATCGATGTCGATCCCGCCGAGCTTCGCGCGCTCTGCGCCGCCGGCTGACCGGGTCAGGCCATGTTCGGCTGACGGCAAGCACCCTGTCGGCGCCCTCGGTCGCACCCGAGCCGCACAATCGTCTTCTTACCGGCAGGAGACCGCGAACATGACAACGATTGGATTCATCGGCGCATCGGGCTTGATGGGCCACGGCATGGCGAAAAGCCTGCTCGGCAAAGGTCACGCTCTGCGCTTGACCGTGCACCGCAATCGGCAACGGGTCGCCGACCTGATCGCCGCCGGCGCCGTCGAAGCGGCGACGCCCTCGGCGCTGGCCCGGGAGTGCGAGATCGTCTTTGTCTGCGTCACCGGATCGCCGCAGGTTGAAAGCGTCATCGGCGGCAGCGACGGGCTTCTTGCCGGCGCCCAAGGCAAGCACGGCCTCGTCATCGTCGACTGCTCGACCAGCGAGCCCGACTCGACGGCGTAACTGGGTGCAGCGTGCGCCGCTGCGGGCGTGACGCTCGTCGATGCGCCTCTGGCGCGCACGCCGGTCGAGGCCGAGCTCGGCAAGCTGAACATCATGGTCGGCGCCGACGACGCGACGTTCGCCCGCATCGAGCCCACCTTGCGCGGCTTCGCTGAGAACGTCTTCCACGTCGGCGGCCCAGGCGCCGGCCACACCATCAAGCTGCTCAACAACTTCATCGCCCAGGCGATCTGCACGGCCACGGCCGAAGCCTTCGCGGTCGGCGCTCGCGCCGGCATCGATCCGAAAAAACTGGTCGAGCTGGTCTCCGCCGGTGCCGTCAACTCCGGCCTGTTTCAGGCGATGGCGAAGACCTTGGACGGCGACCTCGGCGGCCTCAAGTTCGAGCTCGACAACGCCCGCAAGGACATTCGCTATTACACCCACCTCGCCGAAGGCCTGGCCATTCCCACCGTCATGGGCGAAGCGGTGCATCAGTCGCTGGTGCTGGCCAGCGCCCTCGGCTACGGCAAGAAATTCGTTCCTTCGCTGGTCGAGGCGCAGGAACAGCTGACCGGCGCCAAGCTCGTTCCGCGCTGAGGCTCAACTCGTCTGCGGCGCGCTGCTCCAGCGCAACGAGCCCAGGCCTTCTCCGGGCGGGCTCAACACGAGGAGCCGGCTCGGCGCGCCGGCACCGGCGTCGAGCGGCCCGGTAGCCGCAGCGGCGTCGAGGCGCTGCATCGCCAGGGCCATCGCCTCGGCCGCCAGCTTGTCGAGGAGCTTGCGCAGCGCAGCGCGATTCGCCGCGAACTCGGCCTTGCCGACGTAGGGGTCGCCCTCGGCGTTCTTCTCCCGCTCGACGAGACGGGCGGCGAGATCGTGATCGTGGGCCAGACCGGCCCGCAAGGCGGCCGAAGCCGACAGCAGCGGATCGACGCCGCCGGCCGGCGCCGCATCGCCGAGGGCCAGGCGCAAGGTGTGCATGCCGGCCAGAAGGCGCGCCGCGATCTCCAGCAGCCGCTCCTGGCTTTGCAGCTCGCGCCACAGTGACAGGCAGCGATCGATCTGCGCTTCGCCGAAGCGCGGCGTCATGGCAACCCCTTCGAGTTGCTGGCGTGCCGCATCGGTGCTGGCGACGAGGTCGTGCCAGAGCCCCGACGCACGCTCGCAACCTTCGCCGACCCGCTCGCGAAACGCGAACTTGCCGACGACCGACATGTAGTTGTCACGTGCCTCGCGGGCAAAGCGCGAGAGGTCCTGCACCAGCGTCTTGAGGCGGCCATCACTCTGAGCGGCAAGCTTGGGCGGCAATGCCGCGACGCTGGCCTTGAGATCACGCATCTCGTCGCCGAGCGCGTCGAGCC
>JALYSL010000028.1 GCA_030854825.1 Pseudomonadota bacterium | reverse complement strand
CGGTGCTCGGCGTCCCGATTCTCGCGACACGAGGCGACGACGGCGTGCTGCGCGCATTCATCAACGTCTGTCGCCATCGCGGCGCGGTGATCGCGCCGATCGGTGCCTGCGGCAGCGAGCGCGGCCGCTTCGTCTGCCCGTATCACAGCTGGACCTACGACGGCCGCGGCGCCCTCGTCGGCCGGCCGCACGAGGCCGATTTCCCCCACGTGCCGCGAGCGGCGGCGTCGCTGGTCGAGCTGCCGGTGGCCGAACGATGCGGCCTGGTCTGGGTCGTTCCATCGCCACTCGAGCCCTTCGACTGGGACGCCTACTTCGGCCCGCTCGGCCGGGAGCTCGCGGCTCTCGGCTACGACAGCCGCACCGTTAGCCCGCACGAGCGTCGTTTCATCCAGCCATCGAATTGGAAGCTGGTGCTCGATGCCAATCTCGAGAGCTATCACTTCAAGCATGCGCACCGGGCGACGATCGCTCACCTCTTCTTCGACAACGTGGTGCAGCAGGAATCGTTCGGCCGGCACCAGCGCATCGTCCTGCCGAAGCGCTCGCTCGCCGAGGCCGCCCACGAAGAGGCATCGTGGCCGCTGCTCGGCCGGCACAGCAACGTCATCTATTTCTTCTTCCCGAGCACGTTTTTGCTGTGGGAAGGCGATCACGTCAACGGCTTCAACGTCACGCCGACCGCGCCCGACCAATGCGCCACGGCGAGCTGGATGCTGGTGCCCGAAGCCGGCCACGGGCGCCGCGCCGCCGAACACTGGCAGCGCAACTGGACGATCATCCGGGACGCCATCGACGAAGACTTCGCGCTCGCCGCCTCGATGCAGCTCGGCCTGTCGAGCGGCGCCAATGCCGCGCTCAATTTCGGCGCGAACGAGTTCGCCTGCGAGCTCTTCGAACGCGAGATCGAGGCCCTGATCGAAGCGCCCGCAGCGGGCGCTTCGATCTAGCCCAGATCTAGCCCGACTTCTTCTTCGCCGCGGCCTTCCTGGCCGGCGTCGACTTCTTCGCCGAGCTTTTCGTCGCAGCGTTCTTCTTGGCCGGCACCTTGCCGCCGGCCGCGCGCGCCTCCGACAGGCCGATCGCCTGCTCCCGGCTCGTCACCGTTTTGCCCGAGCCGCCGCTCTTCAGCGTGCCTTGCTGGCGCTCGTGCAGGGTCTTTTCGACCTTCTCGGACGCCTTTTTGCCATACGTTGCCATTGCAGATCCTCGTCTCGTGAGTTGAACGTGGTGTTGCAACTTCGCAGGCGACATGCCTGCGCGCGCCCTCGTGCGCGCCTTGCCATGTCAAGGCGCCGAACCCGCTGCTGCGCCACGCTTCCCTGCCGCTTCGCTCTTGACGAAATCTTGATGCCCGCAGCGCGGGTCTCTACGCCGGCTTGACGGGCCGCGACCTAGCATCGTTTCAACGAACCGCCAAAGCGGAACAACACCATGGATCTCGCCTACCTGTTTCTGATTGCCCTGTTTGCCGCATCGATCGCCGGCCTCGTCGTCGGTTGCGATGCGTTGGGACAGCGCAAGTGAGCGGCCTCTATCTCGTCTGCGGGATCGTCGCTGTCGGCCTCTTCGTCTACCTCGTCGTCGCGCTGTTCAACGCGGAGAACCTGTGATGGGCACGCCGCAAGTCGGGCTCCAGCTCGGCGTTTTGCTGGTGGCCTTGCTCGTTCTCGCGTGGCCGCTCGGCATCTGGCTCAGCGCCGTCGCCGAGGGCCGCATCCCGCGCTGGCTGAAGCCGATCGCCGCGTTCGAGAAGCTGCTCTATCGGGCGGCCGGCGTCGACCCGGCCGAAGGTAGCTCCTGGAAGCGCTACGCGCTGGCCGCCATCGCCTTCAACGTGCTGGGCGTGCTCGTCGTCTATGCGCTGCAGCGGTTGCAGGGCGTGTTGCCGCTCAACCCGCAACATTTCACCGCGGTCAGCCCCGATTCCGCCTTCAACACCGCGGTCAGCTTCGTCACCAACACCAACTGGCAAGGCTACGGCGGCGAATCGACGATGAGCCAGCTGACGCAGATGCTCGCGCTGGCGGTGCAGAACTTCTTTTCGGCGGCGACCGGCATCGCCGTCGTCTGGGCATTGGCGCGCGGCTTCGTCGCGCGCTCGTCGGCGCAGATCGGCAGCTTCTGGGTCGACGTGACGCGCTCGACGCTTTACGTGCTGCTGCCGCTGTCGGTTGTCTTTGCGATCTTCCTGGTCGGCCAGGGCGTGGTGCAGAACTTCGACGCGGCCAGGGAGGTGACGACGCTCGAGGTCAATGCCTGGCAGCAGCCGAAGAACGGCCCGGACAGCCAGCCGCTGAAAGACGCCAAGGGCAACCCGGTGCTCGAAGACGTGAAGGCGCCGACACAGTCGATCGCGATGGGCCCGGTCGCTTCGCAGGAAGCGATCAAGATGCTCGGCACCAACGGCGGCGGCTTCTTCAACGCCAACTCGGCGCACCCGTTCGAGAACCCGACGCCGCTCTCGAACTTCGCCCAGATGCTGTCGATCTTCCTGATCCCGGCGGCGCTCGTGTTCGGCTTCGGCCGCACGGTCGGCGACATACGCCAGGCCTGGGCGCTGCTCGCGGCGATGACGCTGCTCTTCGTCGTCATGGTGGCGATCGTCGCGCCGGCCGAGCAGGCCGGCAACCCGGCGCTCGCTTCGCTGGGCATCGATCAGACGGCGAGCGCGACACAGCCCGGCGGCAACATGGAAGGCAAGGAAGCGCGCTTCGGCATCGCCGCGTCGACGCTCTTCGCCGCGATCACGACGGCCGCGTCGTGCGGCGCTGTCAACGCCATGCACGACTCGTTCATGCCGCTCGGCGGCGCCGTGCCGCTGGTGCTGATGCAGCTCGGCGAGGTTGTCTTCGGCGGCGTCGGCTCGGGCCTCTACGGCATGCTCGTCTTCGCTGTCCTCACCGTTTTCATTGCCGGCCTGATGATCGGTCGCACGCCCGAGTACCTCGGCAAGAAGATCGAGACCTATGACATGAAGATGGCGTCGATCGCGATCCTCGTGACGCCGATCCTGGTGCTCTCGGGCACGGCGATCGCCGTCACCGCCGCCGCCGGCAGGGCCGGCATCGCCAACCCCGGCGCGCACGGCTTCTCGGAGATCCTCTACGCGTTCAGCTCGGCCGCCAACAACAACGGCAGCGCCTTCGCGGGACTGTCGGCGAACACGCCGTTCTGGAACGTCCTGCTCGCCGTGGCGATGTGGTTTGGCCGCTTCGCCGTCATCGTGCCCGTGCTCGCCGTCGCCGGCTCGATGGCGGGCAAGAAACGTCTCGCGGTGACGGCCGGCACCTTGCCGACGCACGGGCCGCTCTTCGTTGCCCTGCTCATCGGCACGGTGCTGCTGGTCGGCCTGCTCAACTACGTGCCAGCGCTCGCGCTCGGGCCCGTCGCCGAGCACTTCATGCTCTTCTCGTCCAAGTGAGGCCGGCATGAACGCCACGGCAAGCACTCGCAGTTCCTTTTCCCTGTTCGACCCGGCGCTGCTGCGCCCGGCCGTTCGCGATGCCTTCGTCAAGCTCGACCCGCGCGTGCAGTGGCGCAACCCGGTGATGTTCGTCGTCTACGTCGGCAGCATCCTGACGACGTGGCTGGGCTTCCAGGCGCTCGCCGGCAAGGGCGAAGCGCCGGCGCCTTTCATCATCGCCGTCGCGGTGTGGCTCTGGTTCACCGTGCTCTTCGCCAACTTCGCCGAGGCGCTCGCCGAAGGGCGCAGCAAGGCCCAGGCGGCCAGCCTGCGCGGCATGAAGAAGAAGGTCATCGCCAAGGTGCTGCATGCGCCGAAGCACGGCTCTGCCTGGCATCCGCAGGAAGGCGAAGAGCTGAAGAAGGGCGCCGTCGTGCTGGTCGAGACGGGCGACAAGATTCCCCTCGACGGCGAGGTGATCGAAGGCGTTGCCTCGGTCGACGAGAGCGCTATCACCGGCGAATCGGCGCCGGTGATCCGCGAAGCCGGCGGCGATTTCGCCTCGGTGACCGGCGGCACGCGCGTGCTCTCCGACTGGCTGGTCGTTCGCATCAGCGTCAACCAGGGCGAGTCGTTCCTCGACCGGATGATCTCGATGGTCGAGGGCGCCCGCCGGCAAAAGACGCCGAACGAGATCGCGCTCAACATCCTGCTGGTCGCGCTGACGATCGTCTTCCTGGTCGTCGTCGTCACGCTGCTGCCGATGTCGATCTTCAGCGTCGACGCTGCCGGGGGCGGCTCGGCGGTGACGGTGACCGCGCTGGTGGCGCTTCTGGTCTGCCTGATCCCGACCACGATCGGCGCGCTGCTCTCGGCGATCGGCGTCGCCGGAATGAGCCGGATGATGCAGGCCAACGTCATCGCCACCTCCGGCCGCGCGGTCGAGGCGGCCGGCGACGTCGACGTGCTGCTGATGGACAAGACCGGCACGATCACGCTCGGCAACCGCCAGGCCTCGGCCTTCTTCCCGGCGCCCGGCGTCAGCGCGCAGCAGCTTGCCGACGTGGCGCAGCTGTCGTCGCTCGCCGACGAGACGCCGGAGGGCCGCAGCATCGTCGTCCTCGCCAAGCAGAAGTTCGACATCCGTGAGCGCGACATGAGCGCGCTCGCCGCGACCTTCGTGCCCTTCACGGCGCAGACGCGAATGAGCGGCGTCGACATCGCCGCGGCGGGCGGCGTCGCCGCGCGGCAGATCAGGAAGGGCGCCGGCGATGCCATCCGCAAGCACGTCGAATCGATCGGCGGCACGTTCCCGCCGGCGCTGACCGCGCAGCTCGAAGA
>JALYSL010000521.1 GCA_030854825.1 Pseudomonadota bacterium | reverse complement strand
GCTCAAAGTCGACCTCATGTCGTTTTCGGCACACAAGACATATGGTCCCAAGGGCGTGGGTGCGTTGTTCGTTCGCCGCAAGCCGCGTGTGCGCATCGAGGCTCAGATGCACGGCGGCGGCCACGAGCGCGGCATGCGGTCGGGCACGCTGGCGACGCACCAGATCGTCGGCATGGGCGAGGCGTTTCGCATCGCCGGTGAGGAAATGGGGACCGAGATCGAACGCGTGCGCATGCTGCAGCAGCGCTTGCTCGAGGGCCTGAAGGGCATCGAGCAGATCTTCGTCAACGGTCATCTCGAAAAGCGCGTGCCGCACAACCTGAACATCTCGTTCAATTTCGTCGAGGGCGAGTCGCTGATCATGGGCATCAAGGGCATCGCGGTGTCGTCGGGCTCCGCCTGCACCTCTGCGAGCCTCGAGCCAAGCTATGTGTTGCGCGCACTCGGCCGCAGCGACGAACTCGCGCATTCGTCGATCCGCTTCACGATCGGCCGCTACACCACGGTCGAAGAGATCGACTACGTGATCTCGACCTTGAAGGACCGCGTTGCGAAGTTGCGCGACCTTTCGCCGCTCTGGGACATGTACAAGGAAGGGATCGACATCAGCACGATTCAGTGGGCTGCCCACTGAGCGAACCGAACATTGACCAGGAGTACGACATGGCATACAGCGAAAAAGTGGTCGAGCATTATGAGAACCCGCGCAACGTCGGTTCGTTCGACAAGGGCGACGACACGGTCGGGACCGGCATGGTCGGCGCACCCGCCTGCGGCGACGTGATGAAGCTGCAGATCAAGGTCAATCCGCAGACCGGATTGATCGAGGACGCCAGGTTCAAGACCTACGGCTGCGGCTCGGCGATCGCGTCGAGTTCGCTCGTGACCGAATGGGTCAAGGGCAAGTCGCTCGATGAGGCGTTGACGATCAAGAACTCCCACATCGCCGAAGAACTGGCATTGCCGCCGGTGAAGATCCACTGCTCGATCCTCGCCGAGGACGCGATCAAGGCGGCGGTGAACGACTACAAGGCGAAGAGCGCACATGCGCTGCCGCGTGTCGCCGCGGCGCACTGATCCATGGCAGTCACCTTGACCGAAGCGGCGGCCCGCCACGTCAATCGCAACATCAGCAAGCGCGGCAAGGGCGTGGGCGTGCGGCTTGGCGTCAAGACCACCGGCTGCTCGGGCCTGGCTTACAAGCTCGAGTACGCCGACGAGTACGCGCCCGAAGACACCATCTTTGAGGGCCACGGCGTGAAGGTCATCGTCGATCCGAAGAGCCTGCCCTACATCGACGGCACCGAGCTCGACTTCGTGCGCGAGGGGCTGAACGAGGGCTTCAAGTTTCACAACCCGCGCGAGAAGGACCGCTGCGGCTGCGGCGAATCGTTTCGCGTCTGAAGCACCGATCCATCGGCAAAGGCGCGGCCAAGGTCGCGCCTTTTTGTTTCGCCATGAACCTCGCCAGAACCGACTTCGAGCTGTTCGACATCGAACCGCGCTTCGCCATCGACCGCGACGCGCTCGATGGGCGCTGGCGCGCACTCCAGGCCGAGGTGCATCCCGATCGCTTCGCGCTCGAAGGCGCTTCGGCGCAGCGCGTCGCGATGCAGTGGGCGGTGCGTGTCAACGAGGCCTACACGAGGCTGAAGGACCCGCTCCAGCGCGCCGCCTATCTTTGCGAGCTGAATGGCGCGGCCGTCGCGGCCGAGAACAACACCGCCATGCCCACCGACTTCCTGATGCAGCAGATGGAGTGGCGCGAGGCCCTCGACGAAGCCGCCGGATTGCCGCAGGTCGAGGCACTGGCCGCCGCGGTGGCAAAGCAGCGCCAGCGCGCACTCGCGAATCTGCAGATCGCGCTCGACGACCGGCGCGATTTTTCCGCGGCGGCCGCGCAGGTCAGAGCCCTCATGTTCGTTGAGCGCTTTGCGCACGACGTCGATCAGCGCCTCGAAGCGCTGGGACAATAAGACCGCCATGGCTCTTCTGCAGATTTCCGAACCGGGCGGCACGCCCGACCCGCACCAGCGCCGCATCGCCGTCGGCATCGACCTCGGCACGACGCATTCGCTCGTCGCCGCGGTGCGTCACGGGGTCGCCGAATGCCTGCCCGACGACTCCGGGCGCGTGATCCTGCCCTCCGCGGTGCGCTACCTCGCCGACGGCAGGCGCGAGATCGGCGCCGCGGCGTTGGCCGAGGCGGCCATCGACCCGCGCAACACGCTGGTCTCGGTGAAGCGGTTCATGGGCCGTGGCCTGGCCGACATCGAAGGCCGCGACCGGCTCCCGTACGAGTTCGTCGACGCGCCCGGCATGGTGCAGATGCGCACGGTGGCGGGCGACAAGTCGCCGGTCGAAGTGTCGGCAGAGATCCTCGCGACCCTGCGCTTTCGCGCCGAAGACAGCTTCGACGGCGACGTCTTCGGCGCGGTTGTCACGGTGCCGGCCTACTTCGACGAAGCACAGCGCCAGGCCACCAAGGACGCCGCGCAGCTCGCCGGCCTCAACGTGCTGCGGCTGATCAGCGAGCCCACGGCGGCGGCGATCGCCTATGGCCTGGAGAATGGCTCTGAAGGCCTGTACGCGGTCTACGACCTGGGCGGCGGCACCTTCGACATCTCGCTGCTGCGGCTCACTGCCGGCGTATTCGAGGTCGTCGCGACCGGCGGCGATGCCGCGCTCGGCGGCGATGATCTCGACGCTGCGCTCGCGGCCTGGGCGCTTGCCGAGGCCGGCCTCGAAGCGCAGACGCCGCAGGACAAGCGTGCGGTGCTGGTGGCGGCCCGCGCTGCGAAAGAGAAGCTCTCGATCGCGGATCACGCCACGCTGGCCTGCCCGCTCGCCGCCGGCGAACTGTCGGTGCGCGTCGCGCGCGAGCGCTTCGATGCGATCGCGGCGCCGCTCGTCGCTCGCACGC
>JALYSL010000515.1 GCA_030854825.1 Pseudomonadota bacterium | reverse complement strand
GACCACGACCGGCGACGTCGGTGGGTTCGCGGGCGAAGCTCTGATGCTAGTCGGCGGTCGAAAGTTCGCCGGTGTGCATGCGACCTCGCGGCTCAGGTGTGCATCGACCGGAAACGCAGCCGCTTCGGCTTCGCGCCCTCCTCGCCGAGCCGCTTCTTCTTGTCGGCCTCGTACTCCTGGTAGTTGCCGTCGTAGAAGAACCACTTCGAGTCGCCCTCGGCGGCGAGGATGTGGGTCGCGATGCGGTCGAGGAACCAGCGGTCGTGGCTGATCACCATGATCGAGCCGGCGAACTCGAGCAGCGCGTCCTCGAGCGCGCGCAAGGTCTCGACGTCGAGGTCGTTCGACGGCTCGTCGAGCATCAGCACGTTGGCGCCGGCGATCAGCGTCTTGGCCAGGTGGAGCCGGCCGCGCTCGCCGCCCGACAGGTTGCCGACCAGCTTTTGCTGATCGTTGCCCTTGAAGTTGAACTTGCCGAGGTAGGCGCGGCTCGGCATCACGAACTTGCCGACGACCAGGTTGTCGAGGCCGCCCGAGACGTCCTGCCAGACTGTCTTGTCGTTCTCGAGCTCCTCGCGGCTCTGTTCGACGAACGCCATGTTCACGGTCGAGCCCATCTTGACGGTACCGCTGTCGGGCTTTTCCTTGCCCGCGATCATGCGAAAGAGGGTCGACTTGCCGGCGCCGTTCGGGCCGATGATGCCGACGATCGCGCCGGCCGGCACCTTGAAGCTGAGGTCGTCGATCAACAGCCGATCGCCGAAGCTCTTCGAGACGTGATCGAACTCGATGACTTCGTGGCCGAGCCGATCGGCGACCGGGATGAAGATCTCGTTGGTCTCGTTGCGCTTCTGGTATTCGACGTCGGAGAGCTCCTCGAACCGTGCCAGCCGCGCCTTGCTCTTGGCCTGGCGCCCCTTCGGGTTCTGGCGTACCCACTCGAGCTCCTTCTTCATCGCCTTGGTGCGCGCATCCTCGGTCTTCTGTTCCTGTTCGAGGCGCGCTTCCTTCTGCTCCAGCCAGAGGCTGTAGTTGCCCTTGTACGGAATGCCCGAGCCGCGGTCGAGCTCGAGGATCCACTCGGCGGCGTTGTCGAGAAAGTAGCGATCGTGGGTGATCGCGACCACGGTGCCGGGGAAGCGCTGCAGGAACTGCTCCAGCCAGTCGACGCTTTCGGCGTCGAGGTGGTTGGTCGGCTCGTCGAGGAGCAGCATGTCGGGCTTGGAGAGCAGCATGCGGCAGAGCGCGACGCGGCGCTTCTCGCCTCCCGAGAGCTTGCCGACCACAGCATCCCAGGGCGCGAGGCGCAACGCGTCGGCGGCGATCTCGAGCTGCATCTCGGTGTTCTCGCTGCCGGCGGCGGCGATCGTCGCCTCGAGCTCGGCCTGCTCGGCGGCGAGCTTGTCGAAATCGGCGTCGGCCTCGCCGTATTCCGCGTAGACCTCATCGAGCCGCTTCTTGGCGGCAAGCGCGCCGCCGATGCCTTCCTCGACGGCCTGCCGGACGGTCTGTTCCGGATCCATCACCGGTTCCTGCGGCAGGTAGCCGATCTTCAGGCCGGGCATCGGCGTCGCCTCGCCTTCGATGTCCTGATCGATGCCGGCCATGATCTTCAGCAGCGTCGACTTGCCCGAGCCGTTCAGGCCGAGCACGCCGATCTTGGCGCCGGGAAAGAACGACAGCGAGATGTTCTTGAGAATCTGACGCTTGGGCGGAACGATCTTGCCCACGCGATTCATCGTGAAGACGTACTGAGCCATTGGAATGTCCTGCGAGAGTCGGGAGTGCATCGGAGAACCCGAGGCCTGTCGCGCATTGTCGCCGCTCGGCGAGAATGCCGGCGCCGACGGAGTCTGAATGAACGAGTCCACGGGCAGCGGCGCCTGGCGCGAGGTGATGCCTCTTTTCGATCGCTGGCTGTCGGCCGATCTCGACGCCCAGCAAGCGTTGCTGGTCGAGCTGGCAGCGACCCGGCCCGAGCTGCATGCGCGGCTGCTGGCGATGATCGAGTCCGATCGCGCGGCGGAGGCCGCCGACTTCCTCGGCGCCGCGACGGCGGAGCGCGCGATTGCGGACGCTGCTTCGACACCGCCCGCGCATGCCGCGGGCGCCCGGCTCGGCGCTTGGGAATTGCGCAAACCGATCGGCCGCGGCGGCATGGGCCAGGTGTGGCTGGCGACGCGCGGCGACGGCCTGTACAGCGGTCGCGCTGCCGTCAAGCTGTTGCATCGCACCGGCATCGACGCGCAGGGCGACGCTCGCTTCGCCCAGGAAGGCGAGTTCCTCGCCCGACTCACCCATCCGCACATCGCCCAGCTGCTCGACGCCGGCCTCATGGCCGACGGCACGCGCTACCTGGTGCTCGAATACGTGCAAGGCGAGCGACTCGACCAGTGGTGCGACGCGCGCCGCCTGACGGTCGGGGCTCGGCTGCGCCTCTTCCTGCAGGTGTGCGAAGCGGTGGGCCACGCCCACGCGCACCTTGTCGTGCACCGCGACCTGAAGCCGGCGAACATCCTCGTCACCGGAGACGGCCACGCAAAGCTGCTCGACTTCGGCGTTGCCAAGCTGCTCGGCGAGCAGGCCGAAGCCAGCGAGCTCACCCGCGCCGGCTCGGCCGGGCTGACACCGGAATACGCCTCACCCGAGCAGGTCAACGGCACCGCCATCACCACCGCGACCGACGTGTACGCACTCGGCGTGCTGCTCTTCGTCATGCTCTCGGGCAGCCGGCCCTACGACAGCATGGCCTCGGCGCCGGCGCTGCTGGCGCGCGAGATCGTCGAGGCCGAGCCGCGCGATCTCGGCAGCATCGAACCGACGCCCG
>JALYSL010000508.1 GCA_030854825.1 Pseudomonadota bacterium | reverse complement strand
CTGTGGCTTCGCGGTGCGCGTGCTCGAGCAGGCGGCCGAGATCGGCGAGATCGGCGCCGGCGTGCAGCTCGCGCCCAACGCCTTCGCCGCATTCGACGCACTCGGCGTCGGCGAGCAGGCACGAAGCCGCGCCGTCTTCACCGACCGAATGGTGATGATGGACGCGGTAGACGCATCCATGGTCGCCGAGATTCCGCTCGGCGCCGCCTTTCGCGAGCGCTTCGGCAACCCCTACGCCGTGATCCATCGGGCCGACGGCCACCAGGCCCTGCTCGACGGTGTGCTCGCGCACGGCGACATCGAGCTGCGCACCTCGACCCGCGTCGTCCACGTCGAGCAGACCGGCGACGGTGTCACCGTCTTCGATGCCGGCGGCAACGCACATCGCGGCGTGGCGCTGATCGGCTGCGACGGCGTCAAGTCGGCGGTGCGGGCGCAGTTCGTGGGCGACGACGTGCGCGTCTCGGGCCACGTCGTCTACCGCGCAGTCGTCGACGCCGCCGAGTTCCCGGCCGACCTGGCCTGGAACGCAGCCGCGGTCTGGGCCGGCCCGAATTGCCATCTCGTGCACTACCCGCTGCGCGGCGGCGAGCAATACAACGTCGTCGTCACCTTCCACAGCCGCGACGCCGAGACCTGGGGCGTGCGCGAAGGCAGCCGCGAGGAAGTGCTTTCGTACTTCGACGGCGTCTGCGACCGGGCCCGGCAACTGCTACGCCTGCCGAAGAGCTGGAAGCGCTGGGCAACTGCCGACCGCGAACCGATCGCGAACTGGAGCCACGGCCGGGTGACGCTGCTCGGTGACGCTGCTCATCCGATGCTGCAATACCTGGCGCAGGGCGCCTGCATGGCGCTCGAGGACGCGGTGACGCTCGGCGCCGCGCTGCACGCGAGCAGCAACGACATCGTCGCCGCCTGGTCGCGCTACGAACGCTCGCGCGTCGCCCGCGCCGCGCGCGTCGTGCTCATGACGCGCGAGATGGGCCGCCTCTATCACGCCAGCGGCATCGAGCGGCTGGTGCGCAACGACTTGTGGAAGGGCCGCGCCCCCGGGCGCTTCTACGATGCGCTCGAGTGGCTCTACGGCTGGAACGCCGCCGGTTGCCTGGCCAATTGAGCCGGGCGAAGACGTCGACTAGACGAAGCCGAGGTTGCGCTGGCTGGCGTTGTAGTTGCCGAGGTACGGCAATACCGTAAGCAGATCGCTGGCGCCGATGCCGAGCCAGGCGCCGAGTGTTGCCGCGTACTGGTCGACGCTGGTGCTGGGCAGCAGCCGTCCTTGGCCGACGTCGTCGGGGCCGCCGTTGGCAACGACCTGCGGTGCGCCATAGAAGCGGCCGCCGTTGACGGCGCCGCCGAGCATGAAATGCATGCTGCCCCAGCCGTGATCGGAGCCGTCGTCGGCGGTCAGCGTGCGGCCGAAGTCGGAGGCCGTGAACGTCGTCACCTGATTGGCAACGCCGAGCTCGATCGTTGCCTGGTAGAACGCCGATAGGGCACCGGCCACGTTGGTCAGCAAGGGCGGATGCAGCGTCGCGAGGCCGTCATGGTTGTCGAAGCCGCCGAGCGAGACGAAGAACACCTGGCGCTTGGTGTTCGTGGTCGCTGCCGTCGAGATCATGCGAGCAACGAACTTCAGCTGATCGGCGAGGCTGTTGCCGGCGGGAAAGGGTGTGGCGATGGTCGGCGCCGACGCCAACGCCATAGTCAGGACGCCGCCGGCGCTGATCGAGCGCGACGCGACCCGCGTGTATTCACTTTCGAACAGATGCGTGCGCGGTGCCGTGACGAGCGATTGCAGCGCCGACGAGCACGCGGCCGAGCCGACGACGCTGTTGTAGGCGACCGGCCCCGAGGTCGAGACCTGGTACTGCACTGCCGTGTGGCCCGACAGGAACACCGCGTTGCCCGAAACATTGACGCATGTGAAGGTGGCGTTGCCGTTGCCGGCAACGAAAAGATCGCCCATGCGACCGCCCCAGCCCGACGAAGCGCCCTCGGGCGACTGCGATTGCCAGAACGACTGCTGGTCGTTGTGCGAGAAGAGCTTGGGCGGCAGCGGCACCGAGTTGTTGGTGTACTGATCCTTGCTGGTTGGCTGCACCAACGTGCCGACGTTCAGCATGACGCCCATCTTGCCGCCGGCGAACAACGGCAGCAGCGGCGCCAGCTCCGGCGCGAGCGCGTATTGCCGACCGCCGGCGAGCGCGACCGAAGGCGCCAGAGTGGTCGCGACCAGATCGCTGGCCGCATAGGCGAGCGTCGGCCGCATCCCTTGATACGCCGCATAGCTCGTCGCGTCGACCGGAATCAGGGTGTTGCCGTAGTCGTTGCCGCCATAGAGAAAGACGCAGACGAGCGCCTTGTAGTCGGTGGCACCGGCCGCCGCGGCCTCGCCCATTGCGGCGAGGTTGAGGGCCCATGGCGCGGCCGTTCCGGCCAGCGACAGGGCCGAGGCTCGTTGCAGGAAGGCACGGCGCGAAGCGTTCATCGTCATGATGGTTTCCTTACTTCAGAACGACGAATTCAGGTGCGGCGACGGTCAAGGTCAGCGCCGCATAGATGCGCTTCAGGCGCAGCGTGTCGCTGCCACCTGGAAGCGTCGCCACCGCGGCCGCGATCGTCGACACCGTCGCGGCACTCAGTTGATTCGCGGCCAGCACCAGATTGATCTCGGTCATCAGTGCCGCAGTGTCATCGCCGATGGCGAGCAGCAAGCTGTAGTCGGACGCGAGATCGCCGATGCCGCCGCCGACCGCCTTTTGCAGATAGTTCACGGCACCGACGACAGACGATTCGTTGTTGAGCTGGAACTCGGGCGCGACCAGGCCCGCAGTAGCGATCGTGCTGTTCGGCGGTACATAGCCCGGCCGGAAGAAGTTGAAGACCGTCGGTGAGCGCAAGGGGCTCTGGCCGAGGCGCGTCGCCGGGTCAGACGTGTCGCCGACGCTCCAGGCGTTGCTCGCCGAAGCGACGTTCCAGGCACGCGCCCAGCCGCTGAAGCGCAGCATCGGCTCGCGCAGCTTGCCGGCCGACGCGCCCGCGGCGACGCTGGCGCTGCGCGCTTCGTCGTCGAGCAGGACCGCCTTGATGACAGCCTCGAGGTTGCCCTTGACGCCGCTGCCGTCATTGTTGAACGTGGTGGCGACGCGGGCCACGTAGGCCGGGCTCGGATTGCTGGTGACGAGCCGCTGGATCAGCTGCTTCGAGAAGAACGGCGCGACGTTCGGATGACCGAAAATCGTGTCGAGCGCCATCGTCAGGCCGGTCGTCGCATCGGTGCCGGCGGGGACCGTGGTGCCGAGAAAGGTCTTGGCGCCGGTCTCATAGCGCGAGGCATACGAAATCATCGGTCGGCGCACGAAGTCGGGCGTTGCCGATGCCACCGCGCCGGTCTGCCCGCTCAGGTCGAAGTCCCAGCCGGTGAAGACGCGGGCCAGCCCGGTGACGTCGCTCTGCGCGTAGGTGTAGGTGGTGGCGTTGCCGGTCAGTTGCGGCGTGCCGTCGAGGTTGAGCAGAACCAGGCCGATCGTGAAGAGCTGCATCACCTCGCGCGCGTAGTTCTCGTCGGGCAGCGAGCCGGACACGGGGTTGGCTTTCATGCTGCCGCGAAATGTCAGCCACATGCCCATCGCCGTGTTGGTCGACATCTGCTGCAGGAACGTTCGATGGTTGCCGAAGACATTGGCTTCGAGCAAGTCGAGATAGTTGGCGGCGGCGAACGATTTCCAGCCGCTGCCGATCAACCCGTCGATGCCGACGACGAAGATCTCGGAAAAGGCAAGCGTGAGGCGCTGGCGCAACGTGTCGGGCGAAGCGAGGAGCTTTTGCCACGTCACCGCGTCGAAGCCGGCCTCGGTGTTCTTGTAGGCAGGGTCGCTGAAGCCGGCGGCGACGAGCGCGTCCCAGCGGGTTGGCGACGCCGGCATGGCCATCTGCTCGTCGAGCCACGCCGAATAGCCGATCGCAATGACCCGCGCGATCTGGGTGCGGTTGGCGCCCATCGAGGCTTGCGCCAGAAAGCGGGAGGCCTCGGCTTCGGTCGGAGCCGGCGCGGTACCGGTGCCTCCACCGCCGCCGGTGCCCGTTCCGGACCCCGTGTCGGAGCCACCACCGCCGCACGCGGCGAGCGATGCCGCCGCCAACGCCGCCATGGACATCGCCGCGGGACCCGCAGGCCCGGTCTCGGCCGGGATCGATATCCTGGTGTCGTCGTCGATATTGGCAACGTTCATCTCGCAGCCCTCCTCGCGGTCAGTGTGCGAGTACAACGTGCGCCGGGGATGAACGGAGGGCACCCGGGCCGTAAAGGCGGGTAAAGCGAGTGCGTCAAGTTGCAACTACGTCACGGCGACCTGTCGAGCGGGGGCCCATCGAGCCAATCTAGAGCGCCCGTCCAATCTCGCTTGAGAAAGAGACCGGGTTCAGCCCAGCGATCTTTCGGCCGCGGCGCGACCGGCCCGCGTGCCGTGGAAGAGCGCTTCTTCGAACACCGAGTAGGCCGACAGATCGGCATGCGCAATGTGCACGCGCGATGTCGACGCAGCCGCGTTGCGCAGCGCCGCGCTGCTGCGCACGCCGGGCGACGGAATGCCCATCGCGTGGCCATAGCGCATGAGATCGACGCGCTTGAGCTTGTCGGGGAGATCGGGGTGCGCGACGATGAGGTCCGAGACGACGCGGGTCGACCATGTGCGCCAGTCTTCGCGAAGCAAGCGCGCGCGATTCGCATCGAGCTCCGCATCGTCATTGCCGCCGAGCGCCAGGTAGGCGGTGAGCACCGTCGGCCCGGCGTAGGGCAGCGTGCCCTGATGCGTGTCGTCGACGTAGCCGAGGCCCGGGCTGTCGTAGAG
>JALYSL010000497.1 GCA_030854825.1 Pseudomonadota bacterium | reverse complement strand
CGCCACTTTCCAGCCGTTGCCTTCCTTGTAGGCCGCGGGCACCTGGACTTGCGGGCGAACGTAGTTGGGGCCAACCGCGCAGCCGGCGAGCAGCGACGCCGCGACGACAGCGAGGAGCGGGGCAGGGATCGGTGCAGGCAAACGCGAGCGAAACATGGCGAACCGGGATCGGCGCGGAACCGGCACTCTAGACAACGGCCCCGAAACCTTCGCTGTCGGCCAGATGACAGTTCTGTCAGCTACGCCCTGCGTCTGTGCGAAGCGGCCGCCGCTGCTCCGTTTCCTCTTGCAAAGTAGACAAACGCCTGCAACTTTCCGGCCTTGCGCAGGCTCTGAAATTGCTTGCCGGAATATACTGAGGAGGCACTTTGCGCCAACCGATTGAAACCGCCGCTGCGGGCCAGAATCTGAAAGGGTCGTTCATGGGGGTCAAACTCAAGGTCGCCGGCTGGCTGGTGTTGGGCGCCGTCGCCGGCGCGCTGACAACGATGCAGCTCGAGGCCAGCGCCCGAAATTCGGTGTCGCAGTTGCCCATCGAGGAGTTGCAGCAGTTGGCCGCCGTGTTCGGCCTCGTCAAGTCCGACTATGTCGAACCGGTCGACGAGAAAAAGCTCATCAACGACGCGATCACCGGCATGGTCGCCGGGCTCGACCCGCACTCGCAGTATTTCGACAAGAAGAGCTTCAAGGAGTTTCGCGAGGCGACCACCGGCCGCTTCGTCGGCATCGGCATCGAGATGGGCATGGAAGACGGCCTGGTGAAGGTCGTCAGCCCGATCGAAGGCTCGCCGGCCTTTCGCGCCGGCCTGAAGAGCAACGACCTCATCACCAAGATCGACGACACCCTGGTCAAGGGCCTGACGGTCGATCAGGCCGTCAAGCGGATGCGCGGCGAGCCGAACACCAAGGTCGTGCTGACCATCTTTCGCAAGAGCGAGGGCCGCACCTTTCCGGTGAGCATCGTGCGCGAGGAAATCAAGCTGCAGAGCGTCCGCGCCAAGATGATCGACCCCGGCTACGCCTGGGTCCGAGTCAGCCAGTTCCAGGATCGCACGGTCGAGGACTTCGCCACCAAGGTGGGTGATCTCTACAAGCAGGATCCGAACATCAAGGGCGTCGTGCTCGATCTGCGCAACGACCCGGGCGGCCTGCTCGAAGGGGCGGTCGCCATTTCGGCGGCGTTTCTGCCGGCCTATTCCGTGGTCGTCACGACCAATGGCCAGATCCCCGATTCGAAGGCCACCTTCAAGGCCTCGCCCGAGTATTACCAGCGTCGCGGCGGCGCCGACCCGCTGCGCCGCCTGCCCGAAGCACTGAAGAAGGTGCCGCTGATCGTCCTCGTCAACGAAGGCTCGGCCTCGGCGAGCGAGATCGTCGCCGGCGCCCTGCAGGACTACCACCGCGGCACGATCATGGGTGCGCAGACGTTCGGCAAGGGCTCGGTGCAGACGGTGCGGCAGCTGTCGCCCGACACCGCACTGAAGATCACGACGGCGCGCTACTACACGCCGAGCGGCGCGTCAATCCAGGCCAAGGGCATCGTGCCCGACATCATGCTCGACGAGACGGCCGACGGGAACCTGTTCGCTGCATTGCGCACCCGCGAAGCCGATCTCGAAAAGCACCTGCAGAGCGGCCAGGGCGCCGAGGTGAAAGACGATGCCCGCGAGAAGGCCCGCGAGGAAGCGCGCAAGAAGTTCGAGGCCGACCAGGCGAAGGCGCTGGTGCCCAAGCCGCCGCCGGAGTTCGGTAGCGCCGACGATTTCCAGCTCCGCCAGGCCATCAACCAACTCGAGGGCAAGACCGTGCTCGTCAGCAAGACGGCGATCGAGCGCAAGGCCGAAGCCCGAACCAATTAAGCGCACCTCCGCCTTGCTGCGAAACGCCCGTGTGAAGCACGGGCGTTCTCGTTTGTGGACACCTCGATGAACGACGACGACCTGCTGCGCTACTCGCGCCA
Organism: Pseudomonadota bacterium; assembly: GCA_030854825.1. The sequence continues at coordinate 15,445 of JALYSL010000497.1, read as the reverse complement.
CCTGCTCCTCGACGACATCGGCATCGAGGGCCAGGACAAGCTACTGGCGGCGCACGCGCTCGTCATCGGCGCTGGCGGGCTCGGCTCGCCGGTTGCCCTCTATCTCGGCACCGCCGGCGTCGGCCACATCACGATCGTCGACGGCGATCGGGTCGACCTCACCAACCTGCAGCGGCAGATTGCCCACGACCTGTCGCGCCTGGGCGAACCGAAAGCGATGTCGGCGGCGCTGTCGGTCGGCGAGATCAACCCCGGCGTCGAGGTCATCGCCCTCAACGAACGAGCCGATGCAGCTCGACTCGACGCACTGGTGGCCGATGCCGATGTGGTTGTCGACTGCAGCGACAACTTCGCGACCCGTCACGCGGTCAACGCTGCCTGCGTGCGACACCGAAAGCCGCTGGTCGCCGGCGCGGCGATCGGCTTCGACGGCCAGATCTCCGTTTACGACAGTCGCGAAACGTCGTCGCCGTGTTACGCCTGCGCATTTCCGCTGAACGCCGCATTCGAGGACGTTGCCTGCTCGACGATGGGCATCTTCGCGCCGCTGGTTGGCATCGTCGGCAGCATGCAGGCCGCCGAGGCCTTGAAGCTTCTCGCCGGCATCGGCACCTCGCTCACCGGGCGGCTGCAGATGCTGGACGCGCGCGCCATGGAATGGACGGAGCTGGGAGTGGCGCGCGATCCGGCCTGCCCGGTGTGCAAGGACCGGCCCCACGCGACACGCTGAGCGCGGCGACGTGACGGATTGCCGGGCGCCGCCTTCTCGCACGCACACGCGACGCATCGCCGGCCGTACATTGGCCGCGTGCAAAGCCGATACGACGCCGCCACCCTGAATACCGCGCCGATCACCTCGCGCGCGTCGAGCGGCTGGCTGTCGGGACTCGTCCTGTCGCTGACGCTCAGAAGCGCGATGCGGCTCCTCGCGATCCTCGCCTGATCCGCGACGCGGTGGCGTCGCAACCCATGGTGCCATCGGAGCCGATGCGCCTGGACGAACCGGGCGCTGTCCTTTCGTACGTCGCCAGCACGGACGACTGGAAGAGGCGCTTCGCGGCGCGCATCCTCGAGATCGATTCGAACCACGACCTGGCCGCGCTCGTGCACGTCGCCGACGACCTGTCGCTCAGCGCCCACTGGCGCCTGATGGCTCCCGAAGAGGCGGCCGAGGCCTTGTTCGACGAGTTGCCGCGGTTCAAACCTCCGGACAACTGAGGACTGCGTGGGCCAATGGCGTTGGCAGACACCGTGGCCCGCGCGCGTTGAATGTCTTCACTGCTGCTCGATCAGGACGGTGCGGCGCTCCGCGGAGCGAAGTAAAGGAGGAGGCGTCGGCCGCAGGCCGGCGCCGGGGGACATGAGCGCAGTAGAGTGCAGCGGCAGCCTGATCCCGCCCCGACGCATGGCTATTTAGGCCGAGTTCTTGCGCAGCGTCGGCAGACCGACACCAGCGGCCTCGAAGCCACCATCCACCGCAAGCACCTGGCCGTTGACATAGGCCGCCGCGTCGCTGCACAAAAATCCGACGGCGTTGGCGATCTCCTCGGTCGTGCCATAGCGGTTCATCGGGATGGCGTCGTAGTAGTCGGAGCGGATGGCCACGCTGTGCACCAGCTTGGCCATCTCCGTGTCGACCGGGCCGGGCGCAACCACATTGGCACGGATGCCCATCGTGCCGAGCTCGACCGCTTGCTGCTTCGTGAGGGCGACGATCGCCGCCTTGCTCGTGCCGTACGCGACGCGTAGCGTGCTGGCGCGCAGGCCCGAAATCGAGGCGATGTTGACGATGCTGCCGCCACCGCTTCGCCGCATCACCGGCACGCAGGCCTGGGTGCAGAGAAAGGTGCCATCGAGATTGGTGCCGAGCACGTAGCGCCATTGCTCGAACGTCGTTTCGCCGATCGGCTTGAAGACCGCCACGCCGGCGTTGTTGACGAGGGCGTCGATACGGCCGAAGCGCGCGTCGACCGCATCGATCGCGGTCTGCACGGCACGCGGATCGGACACGTCGCCGTGCAGCGCGAGCACGTGCGACTCGTTCGCGAGCTCGGTGGCAGCCTGAGCCAGCGTCGCGGCGTCGATGTCGATCAAGGCGACGCGGTGCCCATGCGCCAGGAACCAGCGGCCGACGGCCAGGCCGATGCCGCGCGCGCCGCCGGTGACGACGGCGACCGGCCTAGATGAAACATCTGATGTCATTGCTCCTCCGGGTCAGGGATGATCGCTCAATGGCCAAACAACGAACACAAGGAGAACCCATGAAAATCACCCGACGCACCCTGCTCGCAGGCGCCGGCGCCATCGCCCTGCCGGCTCGCTACGCGCGCGCCCAGACGGCGGAGTTCAGCTACAAATACGCCAACAACCTGCCGCTCGCGCACCCCATGAACCAGCGCGCCCGGGAGATGGCCGAGGCCATCAAGGCCGAGAGCAAGGGCCGGGTCGACATCCAGATCTTTCCCAACAACCAGCTCGGCTCCGACACCGACATGCTGAGCCAGGTGCGATCGGGCGGCATCGAGTTCTTCACCCTCTCGGGCCTCATCCTGTCGACGCTCGTCCCTGCCGCGTCGATCACCGGCATCGGCTTTGCCTTCAGCAGCTACGACGAGGTGTGGAAGGCGCTGGACGGCGACCTCGGCGCCTACGTGAGGAAGGAGATCGCCACGTCGGGCCTGGTGCCGATGGAACGCATCTGGGACAACGGCTTTCGCCAGATCACCTCGTCGACCAAGCCGATCCGCAACGCCGACGACCTGAAGGGCTTCAAGATCCGCGTCCCGGTTTCACCACTGTGGACCTCGATGTTCAAGGCCTTCGAGGCGTCGCCGGCGTCGATCAACTTCAGCGAGGTCTACAGCGCGCTGCAGTCGAAGGTGGTCGACGGCCAGGAAAACCCGCTCGCCATCATCTCGACGGCCAAGCTGTACGAGGTGCAGAAGTACTGCTCGATGACCAACCACATGTGGGACGGCTTCTGGTTCCTCGCCAACGGCGCCGCCTGGCATCGCCTGCCCGACGACCTGAAGGCAATCGTCTCCAGGCATGTCAACGCCGCGGGCGTGAAGGAGCGCGCCGACGTCGCCACCCTCAACGCGACGCTGCAGAAGGATCTCGCCGCCAAGGGCCTGATATTCAACCAGCCGCAGGCGGCGAGCTTCCGCGACCGTCTGCGCCAGGCCGGCTTCTATGCCGAGTGGAAAGGCAAGTACGGCGACGAGGCCTGGGCAATCCTGGAGCGCAGCACCGGCAAGCTGGCGTGAACCACCCGGCGGCGAGGCACGCGACCCTCGCGCGCATCGACGCCGGGCTCGGCTGGCTGGTCGAGGTTCCGGCTGCAGCCCTGGTGGCGGCCGACATCGTCGTCCTGTTTTCGGGCGTGTTCTCGCGCTTCGTCCTGCACAACCCGCTGGTCTGGTCGGACGAGCTCGCCTCCATTCTCTTTCTCTGGCTGGCGATGCTCGGTTCGGTGTCGGCGCTGCGCCGCGGCGAGCACATGCGGATGACGGCGCTGGTGTCGCGGCTCGAGCCGTCGCGCCGCGCCGTCTTCGAGGCGATCGCGATGGCGGCGTGCCTCGCCTTCCTCCTCCTCGTGATCGGTCCGGCCTGGCGCTATGCCGCCGACGAGCGCGTCATCACCACCCCCGCGCTCGAGATCTCGAACCTCTGGCGCGCTGCGGCGCTGCCGATCGGCGTGGCGCTGATGGCCACTTTCACGGTGCTTCGCCTCGTCCGCCTCGTCACGCGCAAGGACGCGCTCATCGCCCTCGCTGCGGTGGCCGCGATCGTCGTCGCGTTCTGGCTGCTCGGGCCGACGCTCAGCCGGCTCGGCCGCCTGAACCTGCTCATCTTCTTCATCGGCGTGGCCGGCGGCAGCGTGCTCGCCGGCATCCCGATCGCCTTCGCCTTCGGCCTCGGCACCTTCGGCTACCTTGCGCTTACCACCTTCACGCCGATGCCGGTGATCGTCGGCCGCATGGACGAAGGCATGTCGCACCTGATCCTCCTCGCGGTGCCGCTCTTCGTCTTCCTCGGCCTCTTGATCGAGGCGACCGGCATGGCTCGGGCGATGGTCGCCTTCCTCGGCAGCCTGCTCGGGCACGTCAAGGGCGGCCTGTCGTACGTGCTGGTCGGCGCGATGTACCTCGTCTCCGGCATCTCGGGCGCCAAGGCGGCGGACATGGCGGCGATCGCGCCGGCGCTCTTTCCCGAGATGAAGGCGCGCGGCGCCGACGAGGGTGACCTCGTCGCCCTGCTTGCTGCGACCGGCGCGCAGACCGAGACCGTGCCTCCGAGCATCGTTCTCATAACAATCGGCTCGGTCACCAGCGTCTCGATCGCCGCGCTCTTCACGGGCGGCATGCTGCCGGCGCTCGTCCTCGGCCTGGTGCTGTGCGGCGTGGTGCGCTGGCGATCCCGCCATGAAGACACGAGCGGAGTCGTGCGCCCGCCCTGGCGCACCATCGTCAGGCTGTTCGCGATCGCCCTGCCGGCGCTGGCGCTGCCCTTCGTCATCCGCGCCTCCGTCGTCGAGGGCGTCGCCACGGCCACCGAGGTGTCGACGATCGGCATCGTCTACGCGCTCGTGGTCGGCGGCCTCGGCTACCGGCAGATCGACTGGCGCCGCATCGGCCCGATGCTGGCGAGCACCGCGGCGCTCTCGGGCGCGATCCTGTTCATTATCGGCACGGCGACGGCGATGGCCTGGGGCCTGACGCAGTCGGGCTTCTCGCGCCTGCTCGCCGAGACCATGAGCACGCTGCCCGGCGGCGTGCCGATGTTCCTGGCCGTGTCCATCCTCGCCTTCACCGTCCTCGGCTCGGTGCTCGAAGGCATCCCGGCAATCGTGCTGTTCGGGCCGCTGCTCTTTCCGATCGCGCGCCAGCTCGGCGTGAACGAGGTTCACTACGCGATGGTCGTGGTGCTGTCGATGGGCCTGGGCCTGTTCTCGCCGCCGCTCGGCGTCGGCTACTACGCGGCGTGCGCCATCGGCCGGGTCAATCCGGATGCGGGGATCCGGCCGCTGGTCGGCTATATGGTCGCGCTGCTGATCGGCGTGATCGTGGTGGCGGCCGTGCCGTGGCTGTCGATCGGATTCCTGTGATGCGGCGGCCAGCGATCGGTGCTCGTGCCGACTCTCACGATCACCGAGAATGCCGGCCATGAACGACGCCACCGAACGGCCGCCGCTGCCCGATCACCTGTCCTCCGATCCGCGCAGCAAGCACCACGTCGCCGAAGTGTTCCAGCATGCCGTCGGCATTCGCCTGAACGACAAGGAGCGCTTCGACGTCGAGGAGTACTGCATCAGCGAAGGCTGGGTGCGCGTCCCCGCGGGCAAGACGCTGAATCGCAAGGGCCAGCCGCTGATGCTTCAGCTCAAGGGCAAGGTCGAGGCCTTCTACCGTTGACTCAGCTGCCGGCGTCATGCCGGCCGACAGAGCTGCCTAGGATTTACCTCGAGGGTCGGCCGGCTCCGCCTCGGGAAGGCGAATCAGGCCGGTGTTGTAGTCGTAGTCGAACACCGATCCATAGCGGCCCCATTCGATGGCCGTCTTGAGGACCGCTTCGGCCTCGTCGGCCGGAAGCGATTCGCTCAGCAACTGCAGGAACGGATCTTCCGCAAGCTCGCCCGTCGACTCCTGCTCCAGGCTGCCCCGGATGTGCGCGGCCAGCGGCACTCGAAGCAAGAGCTGCTGGCCGAACAGCTCCTGCCGCACCGCGCGCTCGCCGTCGACGTAGCGCCGGCCGAGCGGCGTGATGTGCAGGTCGCCCTCGGCGATTCGGGCGAATCCCAGCAACGACACCGCCTCGGCAAGGGGCAACAGCTCGTCGTCCGTGAGCTCCGTTTCCTCGGCAAGTCGGGGCAGATCGGCGCGGCCCTTGAAGGCGTCTCCGCCGAGTAGTTCGAGCACACCTTCCATGCGGCCGACATCCGCCTGCGGCAAACGCTCGACCAGCGTGAGGCGGGGCGGCTCCTCGGCGGCCCGGCCGGCCCGCCCGGCGCCCGCGGTCATCAGGGCGTAGACCTCGTCGATCAGGCGACGCACGTCTGCGCTTTCAGGATTGCGCGGACGCGGCAGCTGGATCGCGAGCTGGAAGCGCACCTGACCCGGATCGCTCGCGAAGATCAGGACGCGGTCCGCCATCAGAACCGCTTCCTCGATGTTGTGCGAGACGATGAGAATCGCTTTGGTCGGCATCGCACCGGTGCTCCACAGCTCGAGGATGTCTTCGCGAAGTCGTTCGCCGGTGAGCACGTCAAGGGCCGAGAAGGCCTCGTCCATGAGCAGGACTTCGGGCTCGACGACGAGCGCCCGGGCGATCCCGACGCGTTGCCTCATGCCGCCCGAGAGCTCGCGCGGGAGAGCGCCTTCGAAGCCGGTCAGCCCGATCAGGTTGATGGCCGCTTCGGCGCGAGTCGCGCGTTCGGCGGGCGCGACGCCGCGCGCCTCGAGGCCGAGCTCGACGTTCTGCTGCACCGTGAGCCAGGGGAACAGGGCGAACGACTGGAACACCATGCTGATGCCGCGCGCCGGCCCGAACAGCGGCTGGTCTCGATAGCGCACCTCGCCGGCGTCGACGCCGACCAGCCCGGCCATGATGCGCAACAGGGTCGACTTGCCCGAGCCCGACTGGCCGAGCAGTGAGACGATCTCGCCTTCGGCGAGACGAAAGTCGACGCCTTCGAGCACCGAGCGAGCGGTGCCGTCGGCCGACTTGAACGATTTGCCGACACCCTTGAGTTCGACGATGGTCGCGGCCATGGAGGCTCCGGTTCAGAAATGCATGCGGTCTTCGGCGAGCCTGTAGAGACGCCGCCAGACGAAGTGGTTCATGGCCATGACGAACAGGCACATCACGCCGATGCCGAGCGCGATGCGCGGAAAGTCGCCGATGGCGGTCATGTGCGCGATGTAGCTGCCCAGGCCCTGCGCCTGCAGCGTCGTGTCGCCCCAGGTCACGTACTCGGCGACGATGCTCGCGTTCCACGAGCCGCCGCTGGCGGTGATGGCACCGGTGACGAAGCTCGGAAAGACAGCCGGCAGCAGGTAGCGGCGCCAGCGTAGCCAGCCGCCGAGACCGAGGTTTTTCGCCGCATACCGCAGCTCGGTCGGCACGGTCGAGGCGCCGGCGATGACATTGAAGAGCAGGTACCACTGCGTGCCCAGCACCATCAGCGGCGAGAGCCAGATGTTCGGGTTGAGGTGCCATCTCAAGATGAAGATCACCGCCACCGGAAACATCAGATTGGCAGGGAACGCGGCGAGAAACTGGATCGCGGCCTGCAGCCGGCCGGCCCACAGCGGGCTCATGCCGATCCAGATGCCCACGGGAACCCAGACGATGGCCGCGATGCCGATCAACACGAGCACGCGGGTCATCGTGTACAGGCCGAGCACGAAGACGTGCGCCACTTCCGACCAGCCGACTTCGGCGCGGATGAAACTGCCCAGCTGCCAGATCGCCAGGAGCACCGCACCGGCCAGAAGCGCGTCCCAGGCGCGCGACCAGAGCGGGTTGACGGGCGCGGCGCGGGCACGTATCGACGTGCCGTCGAAGCTGCGGCGAAAAATCCCGAAGGTTCCTTCGAGCCCGCGCATGGCGCGCACGCCCATCGCTTGCACGCGATCGGTCCGGCGCACCCAGGTGAGCAGCCACGAAGTGGCGACGTTGTCGTTGCTGCCCTCTTCGAAGCGGAACTTGTCGGCCCAGGCGAGCAGCGGCCGAAAGAAGATCTGGTCGTAGAGGATGATGCCGACGAGCATGCCGCCGATCGCCCAGCCGATCGCGCCGATGTTGCGTTGCTCGATGGCCAGCGCGATGTACGAGCCGATGCCGGGCAGCCTGATGTTCTGGTTGGAGACCGAGATCGCTTCGGAGGCGACGACGAAGAACCAGCCTCCCGACATCGACATCATCATGTTCCAGAGCAGGCCGGGCATCGCGAAGGGCAGCTCGAGCCTCCAGAAGCGCTGCCACGACGAGAGCTGAAACACCGCGGCGGCTTCGCGGAGCTCGACCGGCACCGTTCGAAACGACTGGTAGAGGCTGAAGGCCATGTTCCAGGCCTGCGACGTGAAGATCGCGAAGATCGCCGCGCACTCGACGCCGAACAGGTTGCCGGGGAAGAGCGCGATGAAGCCGGTGACCGTGATCGACAGGAAGCCGAGGATCGGGATCGACTGCAGGATGTCGAGCAGGGGCACCATGACGCGCTCGGCCGCCCGGTACTTGGCGGCCACGGCGGCGAAGACGCAGCTGAAGACGAGCGAAGCACCCAGGGCGAGGAACATGCGCAGGGTCGTGCGCAGCAGGTAGTAGGGCAATGCGGCCGGATCGAGCGTCAGCGGCAGGTTCTCGCCGAGCGCGTACGGCCGCGTCATCTGCGAGCCGGCGTAGGCGAGGAGGGCGAGCACGCCGAGGACGAGCGGCAGAAGCGCCCAGTCCCAACGGTTGCCCGTCGACTCGACCACTTGACGGGGGAAAAATCGCTTGTCGGTCATGTCGGCCACTTGGCCCGGACTGCGGCACCGGCTGCCGCGCCGGACTGTAGCTTCGGGCCGATGCGATAGATCACGTGCTCGCGGCCGTCGATCGGGTTGTCGGGTTCGAGCAGGCCGATCGCCGCCTGCCGGAAGCCGACCCGCTCGAGTAGGCGCCGCGACGCGATGTTGGCATCGGCAATCGGCACGATGACCTCGGCGTTCGGCTCGCCGCGCCAGATCTCCGCCAGCGCGGCTGCGATCATCGCGTCGCCCCAGCCCTGGCGCAGCATCGACGGTTCGCCGATGAAGTAGTCGATGCTGAAAGCGTCGTGCGGCACGTCCAGGAAGGTCGACACTTCCGCCTCGTACGCGGGGTTGTCGTCGAACCGGTAGTGCTGCACGAAGCCGAACGGGCGACCGGCCGCCAGGGCGACGCGCAATTGCGCCGGGTCGGTGCCGGCTAGCGACGGGCCGAAGTCTTCCTCCAGCGCCTCCGGCGTCGTCTCGTGATGCCACCACCGGTGGACGTGGGGCGTGCGCAGCCAGCGGCCCAACAGCGCGAAGTCGCTGCGAGCGAGCGGGCGAAGGTCGACGTCATGCACCCGCGCACCATAACGCGGGCGCGATGCCCGTCGACGATCCCGCGTTCGCCAGGGCCTGTCAGCGCTCGAGACTCACCGTCATGACCGCATGACTGAACTTGCCGCGCACCGACAACAACGGAAACACGGTGCGATTGCCAGCGAGGAATTGTCCGAGCGCCGACTCGCGCGAATTGAAGAGTGCAACGTCGGCCTGGCCCGCGGCGAACGCCGGAATATCGGTCGACATCTTCATGCGCCCGGCTCGGCTGCTGTACCACCAGTTGGCGAGGAAGGGCGCCGCCGTGCCGGGCGCCGGATCGTTGACGACGCCGTCGAGGAAATACGTGATGCCCGGCTCCGCCTGCACCTGCGCGTAGAGCTCCAGCGCCGAACCTGCCGGGTTCACTTCGTAGACCATGTTGGAATCGATGCGCACCGGAAGCCCGAACTCCCGAAGCTTGGCGGCCAGACGCCAGCTGTCGGTCACGTACAGCAGCGTGTAATTGTTGATGTCGCCGGTGCCGTCGGGGGTCATTAGGTTGATGCCGATGTGCGAGACGGTAGCGCGCTCGACGGGGCCGCCGTCGACGGAGACGCGATCGCAGCGCGACGCCCGCGCGACCACGCCGGCCGTGCCCGGGCCGAATGTCGCTGCCGTGTAGCCCGGCGGCAGCCGGCCCTGGATCTGCGTTCCCGCCAAGGGGCCGAGTCCGGCGAACTCGGTGCAGTCGTTGAGAACCACCGCGAATGGTGACGGCGCGCGCGGCAGCGGATCGGCGACGGCCGCGGCTGCCATGAGGCATAGCGAGCCGGCGACGCATTTCAGAAGCGTCGTGGCCGGAAGCATTGTGCTGGGGTGAAGTGAGGCATTCATGAGCAGCTCCGTTCTGGGTTGAGGTCCGATCGCGCCGTCACAGGTTCACTGTGCTGGCGTTGGCGATCTCGAAGTTCGCGCCGTTGGCTGGCCCGGTTTTCGGTACCGGCGTGTAGGCCGGTGCCGTCGAGTAGTGGCCGGCCGCGTCGGCGCCCTGCTGGTTGACATTCCAGGTGTTGCCGACCGCCTGTGTCGTTTGTCCGCCGACGAGGTTGTCCTTGATCCCTTGCGAGCCGTTACCCGCAAAGGTGTTGAGGCCCGGGTCGGCCTGCGTGCCGAGGTCGGCAGCGACGTTGTTGAAGATCGCCACGCCGCTGTCGCTGTTGCCGGAGACGTTGCTCGTGCGCAGCTTCAACGCCACCGACGTGCCGTCGACCTGAATGCCGGTGACGTTGCCGGTGACGCTCGAGTTCTTCAGGTCGATGCTGGTTCCGGGGGCGCCGGTCCAGATGATCCCTGTGGTGTTGTTGGTCAAGCTGACGCCGTCGGCCGTGATCGTGGCCGTCGAGCCCGCCCCGGTCTCACTGGCGATCCCGCCGGCCGAGCTGGTGATCGTGCTTTGCGTCAGTGCGATGGTCGACGCGCCGGCTCCGCTACGCACGCAGATGCCGGCACTCGCGCTCTTCGCAATTTGCGAGTGATCCATCGTCAGACTGCCGGTGCCGTTCAGCACGATCGCCGCCGCTGCCGCGCAGGTCTCGACGGCGCCGACGTGGTCGATCAGTGCGTTGTTCTTCAACACGATGGCGCCGTTGTTGCCGGTCAGGATGCCGACGCTCGTGCGGTTGCGCAGCGTCGAGCCGTCGAGCGTGAGCTTGCCGTTGCCCGTGACCGCCAGGAAGCCGGCGCCGAAGCCCGGAGAGCCGGCGTTGTTGCCGTCGAGAATGCCGCCCTGGATCAGCAGCTCGGCGCTGTCGGTCACGCTCAGCAGGGCGTTGAAGGTGCCGGGCAGTACGGCCGTGTAGAGGCCGCCGGCCAAGGCGCCCGGGATCATCGTCGCCTTGACGTTGCCATGCACGTTGAGCGCGCCGCCGCACTTGATGAGCACGCCGGTCATTAGCAGCGTGGGCGTGCCCGTGGTGCTGCCCGCGTTGATGCTGGCGCAGGCGGAGCCCTCGGCATCGAGCACGATGTCGCTGAAAGTCGCCGAGCCCGCTGCCGTGAGGGCGACGTTGGCCAGCGTCGCGGCGCCCGGATGGGCGGCGCGCAGGGTCACGCCATCGGGCACCGTGGCGCTTGCACCTTGCGTGGCCGAGCCGTAGCTGCCGTCGGCGAGGTAGACGGTCGCGCCGCTCGGCGCACCGGTCATCGCCTTGGCGATCGTCTTGCACGGTGCGGCTTGCGAACAGGCGTTCGTGTCGTTGCCGCTGCTCACGTCGACGAAGCGATCGTTGTTCACGGCCACCACCACGGCGGCTTGCTTCGTGACTGCGCCGCTGGCGTTCGTCGCGGTCAGCGTGAAGGTGCTGTTGGCGGTGACGTTGATGTTGGTGAAGGCATTGGCACTGGTGAACGTGCCCACGCCATGGTCGATGGCGATCGTGTCGGCACCCGCAGTCGTCCATGCCAGCTTGACCGTTCCACCGCCGGGCGGCAAGTTCGCCGGCGTCGCCGTGAAGGCGCTGATCGTCGGCGCAGGCTGCCCTCCTGCGACCGCGACAGAAAACTGGACGCTCGTGCTGCCTTGCGGGTTGGTTGCCGTGAGATGAAAGGTCGTCGGCGCGGTGACATGAACGGTCTTTTCCGGGACCGCGGTGACATCGCCCACGCCGTTGTCGATGCTCAGCGTTTGCGTGTCGTCGACGGCCCAGCTCAGGACGACATCGCCTCCACCGGCCGGCAGAGTGAACGGCGTGGCAAAGAAGTTCTGGATGATCGGTGGGCGGACTCCGTTACCTCCGGCCCACGCTGAGGTGGAGTCGATCGAATTATTGCCCGCATGGTCGAAGACCACTGCATAAAAGACATTGAAGTCGCAGCCAGCGCTACATGTCACCGGAGTCAGATTGAGCTGGTAGATGTCGTCGAGAGACATCACCGGCGACGTCCAGACAAAGGGCGGCCTCGTGAACTTCGCTAAGTTGCTCACCTTCAGTCCTGTCACGTTGCCCCATAGCTCGAAATAAACACTGTCGATTCCCACGTTGTCCGTGGCGTGCGCGCTCAGGACTAGCCTGCCTTCGTTGTCGCCGAGTTGCTCCACGATCGACGTGAATTGCACCTTCGGCGGCGTCGTGTCGCGCAGCAATCCGACGGTCTGGGAAGTCAAGACATTGAATTGGGTCTGCGCAATATTCTTCGGACCAGCCAGAAGATCAGTGGCGAGCAGCGTCGGCGGCCCGCTCGCCGATAGCTGAACCAACTGCACTTTCGGCTGATTCGGTGCCTGGCACAGATAGACCGTCCTGTTGAAATAGTCGTCGATCTTCGTGCCGGTCTCGTTCGGCGTGCTTGCCGGGCACGGCGCATGGTCGTAAATGCAGACTGTTCCGGGTGGCACGTCGGCACCCGGCGGGACGAAGGGATTGCACGAGATCAGTCCATTCGGATCGACCACGCCCAGAGCGTGCGCTCTGGAGGCGGTCTGCGACTGCGCATGAGAAGCGTTGCCCGCGACACCGCTCGCGACGCTGTCCGGGATGGCGAGTGACAAGGTCGCTGGCTGCGTCAGCGCGGTGTCGGGGGCGCCGAGTTTGTAGACAGTCCCCGGCACGATCTGCGGGTCGCTTTGAAAGCCGTCCGTCGCCGGCGTGAGCGTGACGTTGATCGTCGAGTTCAACGCCCCGGCAGGCACCGTCAACGTCGCGTTGTTGTCCGCCGACGCAATCGTGGCTCCGGCGGGGCCGACGCTACCTGCAGGCGGCGGCGCGGCCGGCGGCGGCGCGTCGTCTCCACCACCGCCGCCACAAGCCGCAAGAAAAATCGCAAGCAGGGTCGCAACGCCGAGCCTTGCGGCGCGTTGCACGGTGGCGGATGACGGCATCTGATTTCTCCTCGGGTCGAATCGTTCAGGTAGAGGTTCAGTGACTCAGGTGAACACGCCTACAGGTTCAGCGCGCTGACGTTGTTGTCGATCTTGAAATTCACGCCGCTCGCCGGCCCCGTCTTCGGCACCGGCGCGTAGGCCGGCGGCACCGAATAGTGGCCGCCGGCATCGGCGCCTTGCTGGCTCGCGTTCCAGGTGTTGCCGACGGCGTTCACCGTGCCCGCGCTCAAGGGGTCGACATCGACATGCAGCCCCGCCGTGCCATTGCCGGTGAAGGTGTTGCCGCCCGGATCGGCCGCGCTGCCGAGGTCGATCGTGCCGGTCTTGAACTGAGAGAGCAGCACGCCGTCCTGCACGTTGTTCGCCACCGTGCTCGTGCGCAGCTTGAACGACTCGGTGCCAATCGTCGCCAGCGGGTCGAAGTCGAAGAAGATGTCCGCGCCGGCCGATGTGGACGTGCTTCCGGTGATCGTCGAGTTGCGAATATCGACGGCGCCGTGCGGGCGCGCGATGTAGAGGCCGACGCCGTTGTCGAGAAGGCTCAGGCCATCGGCGCTGATGTTCAGGGTACCGATATTGCCGCCACCGCCGAAATTGCGAATCGCCGCCAGTGCGACTTTCGTGATCGTGCTTTGCGTGAGCGTGATCACCGCGGGATTCGTCAGGTCGCCGTTGACGCCGGCGCAGATGCCGACACCGGGCACGTTCGAGAGTATCGAGTGATCCATGACCAGGCTGGACGAAGAGGTGCTGGTGGTGATGGCGCACCCGCCGTTGCCCGGAAAGCCGACGTGGTCGAGCACCGTGCCGTTGCGCAGCGTGAGCTTGCCCTCCGGCGCGTCGATTGCCGTCTGGCCCCAGTTGCGCAGGGTCACTCCGTCGAGCGTCAGCGCCCCGGCGTCCTGCATGACGAGCACGGTGTGAAGCGCGTCTCCGGTGTTGCCGCCATCGATGACGCCGCCCTGGATCAGGAGCTCCGGGCCTTTCTGGAAAAGGACGATCCATTCGGCGTTCCCGGGCGAGCCATTCACATTCAACCCGCCCGTCGTGTAGACGCCGCCGGGAAGCGCGCCGGGCGTCATGGTCGCCTTGACGTTGCCGCGGATCCAGAGCCAGTCGGCACAGTTGCTGAAGACACCGGTCAGCGTCAGCGTCGGATTGCCGGCCTGCGGGTCGGGCTGACCGACGCTCAACCGACCGCAGAACGTCGCGCTCGCGCTTTCCGGGCCGATGACCACGCCGCTGAACGTCGCCGATCCGGTGGGGACGCTGATCGTCATGCTGCCCAGCGTCACGGCACCAGGATGAGCCGCCTGGATCGTCACGCCATCCGGAACCGTCAGGGTGGTCGTTCCTTGCGAGGTGGCGCCGTAGATGCCATCGGCCAGGGTGAATGTGGTACCCGGCGCCGCAATGCTCACGAAGCCGCCGATCCTGCGGCACGGCGCAGCCTGCGTGCAGGGGTTGTTGTCGTTGCCGTTCACCGGGTCGAAGAACAGGCTCACGCCCGACGCCAGGGCGACGGCGGTCGTCTTCGTCACCATGCCGGCGGCGTTGCTGGCCGTCAGCGTGAACGTGGTGTTCGCGGTGACGGTCACCGCCTTGCTCGTCAGCCCGCTCACGTCGCCGACGCCGTTGTCGATCGAGAGCGAGGTCGAGTCGGCCGTGCTCCAGCTCAGCGTCACGCTGCCGCCACCGAGCGGCAGCGTAGCCGGCGTCGCCGTGAAGCTCGCGATCGTCGGCGCGGGCTGCGCCGCCACCGTCACGACGGTGGCGGCCGAGACGCTGCCGAGCGCGTTGGTCGCGGTCAAGGTGAAGGTGGTGCCCGTCGTGACGTTGACGCTCTTGCTCGTGCTGCCGCTCACGTCGCCGACGCCGTTGTCGATGACGAGCTGGCTCGCGTCGGCAGTGCTCCATGACAGGACGACCGAGCCGCCTCCCATCGGGACGGCCGCCGGCGTCGCCGAAAACGAGGCGATCGTCGGCATGGCTTGCGGCGCTGAATAGTCTTGTCCGCCGCAGGCCCCGAGCAGCGCGGCGACGAGCGCGGCGGCTAGTGCGCCTGCGGCGCGGCGGATGGCATGAAAAATCATGGAGCGGCTCCCGGGTTGATCGGCCTTTGGCGATGGCATGCATCGCGACGCCAGTCTCCGACCGACGAATTGCGCGTCGCTAACCGATGACCAACGGATTCGCAATTGCCCCCTTTTTGGGTAACGCGCGACGTTTCTTCGGCCCCGAAATCGGGCGGCGAGTGATACCGTTTCGGCATGGAGTCGTTTCGCCACGCCGCCGCCAGCGCTTCGCCGACCGTGGCCGACTGCTTCGCTCTGCTGACAGTCGACGACGCCATCGCGCGCCCCGCGTTCACGCAATGCCACGCCGCGGCCGAAGCGCGCGGCGATGCGGCGCGCCAACTGCAGTGCGCGGCCGGCATGGTGCTGGCGATCGCCGTCGAATACGCCGACTTCCGCGGCCTCGATCTCTGGGCCGCGCGCCTGCGCGCTGG
>JALYSL010000446.1 GCA_030854825.1 Pseudomonadota bacterium | reverse complement strand
CTCGTCGGTCGCTTGCGCATCGGTGCCCGGCGAGCCGGCTGCCGCGCTGCCCGTGTCCGTGTCCGGCCCGTCCGGATCGTTGGCGGCGGCGTGCGCCGGATGCGGCAGGGCGCTGTCGGCATCGTCGGGTTCGACGACCACCGGATCGCTCTGCAGCGGGCTCCAGCGCACTTGCGCGAGGCCGAGCGAGCGGATCGTCGCGACCTGCGCCGGCGAGGTGATGCGAAAGCTGCTGAGCGGAAAGGGATGCGCCATCCAGCCGACGTCGAGGTGAACGAACATGCCGACGCGAAGCGCCTGGACGTCGATCACGTGGGTGTGGGTGGCGGCCTTCATGACGATGCGGTGTCCGCGCTTGCAAAGGGCGCACGCGGTTAGCGGAGTTATCGGCAAGGTGCGGCCCGCCTTGAGCCGGTGCGTGGGGTGTGACATGCGCCACGAATCCCGCGGCAAAAGCCGTTGCGGAGCGCCTCAGGCCACCTCGAAGAAGCGCATCGCCACTTCGCTCGGCCGGCGCAAGCCGGTGCCCAGGAAGACCCGCTCGCAGATCCAGGCGAGCGCCGGCGCCGCGCATTCGAAGCGCGGCACGCAGCGAAAGTACACCTGCTGCGAATCCACCGGCTCGCCGCGCACCAGGCGGGCCATGACCTCGACCGGCGCCGTGCGCAGCGCGTCGTTGTGGACGTAGACGAGCTCGCCGGCCTCGGTCTCGAGCACGTAGCGCGCCTCCAGCCGGGCCATCGTCGGGCTGACGATGAGCTGGAAGTCGGCGCCACCCGGCACGACCCGCGCGGTCCAGTCCCGCGCGACGCAGCGGCCGCCGAGGATCGGGATGACGCGACGAAGGCCAGCCGCGACGGCACCGATCTCGAGCGGTGCGCCGACCTCGACCGTGAGATCGGCAAATGCAACGAGGCCGGGAGCGGCCAGCGGATCGGCAGGCGCGACAGACGACGAGGCCATGAGGGCTCCGGAAACGATCGATCCGACGAGCCTAGCCTATGTCAGGGGCGACAGCGGCGCGAGGCGTCGCGCCGCGTTGGCAAGCCCTAGACTCGACGCCCGGCGCGACTCGGATCAGGCGATGACCTACGAATACGGATCGGATTCCAAGCGGCTCGAGCTGCCCAATCCTTACCGGCTGCAAAACCGCCTCCTTTGGCTCTGCGGCACCCTGCTCGTCGTCGCCGGCGTCGTCAGCCTGCTCTGGGCCAGGAATGCGATGCAGGAAAGCGCGCTGCAGCACGCCGCCGCACCCCTCGTTGCCGGCCTGTTCCTGCTTGCCGCAGGGCTGGCCGCGGCGGCAACGGCGGCCACCCGACTGCGGTTTTTCTTCGGCCGCGGTCGACCGGCATCGCTGGCTCCGGAGATCCCGCAAGGGGCGACCGGCGGCTCGCCGGCTGCCGTCGCCATCAAGGACATCCTGCGCCAGGGCGGCCTCAGCTACGCCGAGCCGCAGGGCGCCGTCGAAGGCTTGCTCTATCACTGGGCACCGACCCTCATCACGGCGCCGCGCGAGGTGCAGGCGCTGGCCCGCCGCTACGCCTTCAACCTCGCCGCAATCGCGGCAACGCTCCTCAGCTTCCTGTTCTCGTGGTTCGTGTTCGGCAACGAAACGACGCGGCCCTGGATCGCCATCCTCTACTTCGCCTTCGGCCTCGTTTTCCTGCTCCGCCCGGTGCTGACGCAGCACAAGGCGCGGGTCACCTCGCTGTCGCTGGTCGGGCTCATCGCCGCGGCGATCCTCGGCCCAGTGGCAATCGGTCTGGTCGCGGCGAAGCTGCCGTCGCTCGGTGCCTTCTCGCTCGATACGCAGACCTTCGTCATGCTGGTCGCTGCGCTCGTCGCCTGCGCGCTGGCCATGGCCGCGGTGCTGGCACAAGTCGACGACGCGCCCCAGACGCGGGCCAGCGCCTTGCAGCAGCGGTTGTCGATGAACTCGCCGCCGGCAACGCTGATGGACGAGCTCGATCGGTTGATGCAGGCGGCATGGACCGAGCGCATTCCGAATCGCCGCTACGCCCGAATCGACCCCGTGACGACAGCGGCAACGTCCTCGGCCGCCTTCGCCGGCGAGCTGCTCGAAGAGAGCCAGCCGCTGCCGATCTCCGGTACGCAGGCGCCGACGCTGGCCTCGGCACTTTCCGGTCGCCGGCACCGCGCCCTGCTGCTGCTCGACCTCTACGCCACGGCGATGGTGCTCGTCGCGATCGCGATGTCGCTTGTCTTCGTGCGTCGCTTCGACGTCCTCGCACCATGGCAAGCCAACCGCTATTCGCTGGCCGGCAACTCGGCCATCCTCGCCTTCGTCGCCGCCTTCTGCTTCCAGGCAAGCTCGCGCCTGTGGGGCCGCTTCAACTTCGAATCGGTGCTCACCTGGGTCGAGATGATCGGCAGCTGGCAGACCTCGCGCATCGGCACCGGCAACAATTTCTCGAGCCGCATGAACACCGAGAACGACGTCGTCCGCACCGAGTCGATGACCCTGCGGGTCTGGCG
>JALYSL010000437.1 GCA_030854825.1 Pseudomonadota bacterium | reverse complement strand
AGTGAAGCCAGGCGCGCCGGACGCATCGCCACGATCCAAGGTGTCGGCGGCACCGGCGCCCTCAAGGTCGGCGCCGACCTGCTGGCCCGCATGAACCGGAAGGCGCGCGTTCTCATCAGCGACCCGAGCTGGGAAAACCATCGCGCCTTGTTCGAAGGCGCAGGCTTCGAGGTGGCAACCTACCCGTACTACGACGCGGTACGCCACGACGTCGATTTCGCGGCGATGCTGGGTGCCCTTCGCAGCGCAGCGCCGCGCACGATCGTCGTCCTGCATGCTTGCTGCCACAACCCGACCGGCTGCGACCTGACGCCGGCCCAGTGGAAGGACGTCGTGGCCGTGCTGGTCGAACGCGACCTGGTCCCTTTCCTCGATATGGCGTATCAGGGCTTCGGCGAGGGCATCGCCGCCGACGGGCTTGCCGTCGAGCTTTGCCTGGCGGCCGGCCTTGACTTCTTCGTCGCAACCAGCTTTTCCAAGAGCTTCTCGCTCTACGGCGAACGGGTCGGCGCGCTGTCCGTCGCCTGCGGCTCGGCCGACGCCGCGGGCCGGGTATTGAGCCAGCTCAAACGCGTGATCCGCACCAACTACTCGAATCCGCCGACGCACGGCGCCGCGGTGGTAGCGCACGTACTGTCGACACCGAGCCTGCGTACGATGTGGGAAGACGAGCTCGCCGGCATGCGCCTGCGCATCAAGACCATGCGGATCGAGCTGCAGCGCAAGCTGGAAGCGACCGGCGCCCGGATCGAGACCGCCTTCATCACGCGGCAGCGCGGCATGTTCAGCTACTCGGGGCTGAACAAGTCGCAAATGCAGCGCCTGCGCAGCGAGTTCGGTATCTACGGTCTCGACTCCGGACGCATCTGCGTCGCCGCCCTGAACGAAAAGAACATCGATGCCGTCGTCGACGCCATCGTTCGTGTCACCTGAGGAACAAGATCCATGATGCTTTACGAATGGTACGAAGCGCAACGCGCACTCCTCAGCCCATTCTCGGAATTCGCGGGCGCCTCGTCGAAGCTCTACAACCATCCGTTGTCGCTGTTCGCGCATACGCCGCTGGCGCACCGGGTCTCGGCCGGGCTCGAGCTGATGCACCGCCTGGCCAAGGATTACGAGAAACCCGAGTTCAACATTCGCTCGGTCCAGGTCGAGGGCGTCGAGGTCGCCGTGCACGAGCAGGTTGCGATCGAAAAGCCGTTCTGCAGGCTGCTCCGCTTCAAGCGTTTTTCCGACGACCTGCCGACGCTTCAGCGCATCAAGGCGCAGCCGACCGTGCTCATCGTCGCGCCGCTCTCGGGCCACCACTCGACGCTGTTGCGCGAAACCGTGCGCGAGATGTTGAAGGACCACAAGGTCTACATCACAGATTGGACCGACGCGCGCATGGTCCCCATCAAAAAAGGCCCCTTTCACCTCGACGACTACGTCGCCTACGTGCAGGAGTTCGTCCGCCACATCGGCCCCGAAGTGAACGTGATCTCGGTCTGCCAACCCACCGTGCCGGTGCTCGCAGCCATCTCGCTGATGGCGACCAACGGCGAGCCGACACCGCGCACCATGACGATGATGGGCGGCCCGATCGACGCTCGCAAGAGCCCGACTTCGGTCAACAACCTGGCAACGAACAAGAGCCACGCCTGGTTCGAGAACAACGTCATCTTTCACGTGCCGATCAACTATCCCGGGGCCGGTCGCGCCGTCTACCCGGGCTTCCTGCAACACGCCGGCTTCATCGCCATGAACCCCGATCGGCACCTGAAGTCGCATTACGACTATTTTCTCGACCTGATTCGTGGCGACGGCGAGAAGTCGGAATTCCACCGCGACTTCTACGATGAATACAACGCCGTGCTCGACATGCCGGCCGAGTACTACCTGGACACGATCAAGACGGTGTTCCAGGACTTCGCGCTGGTCAACGGCACCTGGAAGATCAAGGGCGAGCTGGTGCGGCCGCAGGACATCCGGACGACGGCGCTGCTGACGATCGAAGGCGAGCTCGACGACATCTCGGGTGCCGGCCAGACGCACGCGGCGCATGACATCTGCACCGGCGTTCCGGCCAGCCGGCAATTCCACTACGACGCGCTCGGCGCCGGCCACTACGGCATCTTCTCCGGGCGCCGCTGGCGCGAAAAAGTCCATCCGCGTATCCGTGACTTCATTGCTTCCTACCAGGACAAGGTGTCTGTGAAGCCGGCGAAACGACCGACCCTGTGGATGCTCGGCACGTCGGACAACGGCGTCGGACCCACCGCAGGCAAACGGATCGCTGCCAGGGCCACGGCCGCGGCGAAGAAGCACTCGTCGAAAGCGGCAGCGCGCCGTCGCACCGTCGCCTGAATCCGTGGCCGAGATTGCGCTTGCCGACGCGCTGCTCGACGCCTTGCCGCAGACGCAATGCAGGCGCTGTGGCTACGCCGATTGCCGCGCCTACGCCGAAGCCATTGCCACTGGCGATGCCGCCGTCAATCGCTGTCCGCCGGGCGGAGCCGAAGGCGTGGCTCGACTGGCGCGCATCGCCGGCCGTGCAGTGGTCGCGCTCGACGCCGAGTTCGGCGTGGAGGCGCCGCGCCTGCTGGCGGTCATCGACGAAGCCGCCTGCATCGGCTGCGCGCTTTGCCTGAAGGCCTGCCCGACCGATGCCATCGTCGGCGCCGCCAAGCATATGCACACCGTCATCGACGACGCCTGCACCGGTTGCGAGCTGTGCGTTCCGGTCTGCCCCGTCGACTGCATTTCCCTCGTCGGCGCCAGCGCCGATCGCACCGGCTGGGGCGCGTGGAGCGCCGCTCAGGCGGATGTGGCGCGGCACCGCTACGACCAGCATCGCGAGCGTTCCTGATCTTGAAGGATTCGTCGATCGTTCCGTTCTTCGCGACCTTGCGCGCGGCCAACCCCGAGCCGAGTACGGAGCTCGAATACGCGAGCATCTTCGAACTGCTCGCCGCCGTGCTGCTTTCGGCCCAGGCCACAGACCGCGGCGTCAACAAGGCGACGCGGCACCTTTTCGCGATCGCGCCGACGCCGCAGAAGATGCTCGACCTCGGCCTGCCCGCCCTCGAAGAGTCGATACGAACCATCGGGCTGTACCGGACCAAGGCGAAGAACCTGTTCGCAACCTGCCGCATCCTCGTCGAGGAACATGGCGGCCGGGTGCCGCGCACGCGCGAGGCACTCGAAGCGCTGCCGGGCGTCGGCCGCAAGACCGCCAACGTCGTCCTCAACAATGCGTTCGGCGAATCAACGCTTGCCGTCGACACTCACGTCTTTCGCGTCGCCAATCGCACCGGTCTGGCCATTGGCAAGACACCGCTCGAGGTCGAGACCGGCCTGCTGCGCCGCGTTCCGGAAGGATTCCTGCAGCACGCGCATCACTGGCTGATCCTGCATGGCCGCTACGTGTGTCTGGCGCGGCGGCCGCTCTGCGAGAGTTGTGCCGTGGCGCGCTGGTGCGATTCGGCGCCGGCCTTTCTTGCCGCCTTCGCGAAAACCTAGCGAAGGTGAACGGCGTCGCGCTCGCGCCGTACCTCGTCCAGCGCGTCGCACACTGCTTCGGCTCCATCGACGATTCGCGGGCCCTGACGGCTGATCGCGTCGCCGTTCAAGACGTAGAGCCAGCCGCCCTTCGTCGCAGAGAACAGGTGGCGGCGCCAGATCGCGAAGGCAGCGCCGGTGCGGTCGCGGCGCAGCAATTCGGTGGCGCCGCGTTCGTCGGCTGTGAGAATCGCTTCCGGGTCGGCGGCAACGACCGCTTCCGTCGACACCAGGGGAACCAGGGGCGCCAGGGCGGCGAAGACGTTGCGACCGCCGCAGAGCTCGATCACGTCGTTGACCATCTGCGCGTGATTGATCGTCATCAAGGGGCTCGACCAGACCTGATAGAAGACGCGCACCGGCGTCGCCTGCGCATGACGCTGGCGCAGCGAATCGAGCCGGCTGCGCAGCGCGTTCGCGGCGTTGCGCGCCACGGCCTCATGACCAAGCAGCGCACCGAGTCGCTCGACCGCACGCGGCACATCGTTGAGTCGTCGGGGCTCGAGTCGAAAGAGGCGAAGCCCCGCGCTTTCGAGTTGCTCGAGCTCGCGCATGGTGTTGCCGTGGCGCCAGACGATGACGAGATCCGGCTTGAGGGCGACGATGCGCTCGACGTCGAGCCGGGACGCATCGCCCACCCGCGGCAGCCGGCGCGCCGGCGGCGGATAGTTGCTCAGGGC
>JALYSL010000423.1 GCA_030854825.1 Pseudomonadota bacterium | reverse complement strand
CGTGAAGCTCGGCGCCGTCGAATAGTGCCCATTCGCATCGGCGCCTTGCTGGCTGGCGTTCCACGCGTTGCCGACCACCTGCAGCGTGTGCCCGGACATCAGGCCGACGCTCAGCCCCGTGTTGGTGTTGCCCGTGAAGGTGTTCAGCCCTGGACTGGCCTGCGTTCAAAGATCGGCGCTGACTGCCGTGGCGCCGGCCTGGCCGACGGACACGCCGGTGCCGGTGTTGCTCGAGACGTTGCTGCCGCGCAGGGTCAGCGATCCGCCGAGCCCCTGGAACGAGATGCCCGTGCCGTTGCCGGTCAGCGTGCTGCTCGTGATGGTGAAGCTCGAGCCGGGGAAACCGTTCCACTCGATGCCCGAGCCGTTGTTCGTGAAGCTCGAGTGATCGATCGTCACCACTGCGGTCGCGCCGGTGCTCAAGCTCGCGATGCCGACGGTGTTTTGCGTGATCGCGCTGCCGTTCGCGACATGGATGGTCGCGGCGCTCGTGCCATTGTTTACGCAGATGGCTTGCCCGGGGTTGTTCGAGATCTGCGAATGATCGAGCGAGAGGGTGGCTGTTCCGCCGACGATGACGGCGGCGCCGCAGTCGCCTGCGACACCCAGCGAGGTCAGCAAAGTGCTGTTCGTGAGACTGACCTTGGCAGTGTCGATCAGCGCGATCGTCTCCTGCGTCCGGTTGCGCACGGTCACGCCCGAGAGCGTCATCGTCGCGGCGTTTTGCACA
The DNA here is from genome assembly GCA_030854825.1 of Pseudomonadota bacterium. The sequence continues at coordinate 8,564 of JALYSL010000423.1, read as the reverse complement.
ATGAACCAGCCGCCCCCGAATGCAGGTGCGCCGGTCGTGTTGCCGTCGAAGATCCCACCGTCGATCTGCAGGTCGGCCGAGTTCGAGACGGTGATCATGGGGAAATAGCTGTTGGGCATCGCGGCCGTGTAGAGACCGCCGGGAAGGAGCCCCGGCTGCATCGTTGCCTTCACCGTGCCACCGATGTTCACGGCGCCGATGCACTTGATGAGCACGCCGGTCATGAGCAGCGTCGGCGTTCCTGTCGTGCTGTTCGCCGTGATGCCGCCGCAAGTCGGCGAGTTCACGTTCGTCGCGCCGAAGACGAGACCGTTCAGGACGGCCGAGCCGGCGGCGGTCAGTATGAAGTTATCGGCAATCGTCGCCGCGCCGGCGTTGGTGGCGCTCAGCGTCACGCCATCGGCGATGGTGGCGCCGTTAACTTGCGTCGCCGGCGTGTAGTCGCCGTCGGCGAGATACACGGTCGAGCCGTTCGTCGCGACCGTCATCGCCTTGGCGATGGTCTTGCACGGCGCGGGCTGGGCGCAACCGCCGGCGTCGGAACCGTTGGCCGCGTCGACGAAGCGATCGCCCACGGTCGCGACGTCGACGGACGCCGTGGCTGTCGTATGCCCGTTCGGGTTCGTTGCAGTGAGAGTGAAGGTCGTCATCGTGGTGACGATGACATCGGCGCTGCCGTTCGGTCCCGCGACGGGGCCGACGTTGTCGTCGATGCTCAGGGTGTCGCCGTGGACGGTCGTCCAAGCCAGGTGCCCGGCGCCGCGATGCGTCGGTCAGGCGTCAGACGCCGCAGCGGTGCAACGTCTCGCCGGCGTCGAGCTTCGCGAAATCGTCGCGCGTCGAGCTCACCATGCGGGCGACGTCCCGATCGCCCGGATGGTCGCGACGCATCGCTTCCTCGACAGCCGCGAACGTGCGCTCCGAGTCGCCGTTCCGTCCGAGCAGCCGGTAGGTCTCGGCCAGTTCGAGATCGGCGAGCAGCACGTTCTGGTTGCCGGGCCCGAGGTGGCGGCGCAGGCCAACGCGGGCCTGCTCGAGGACAGGCAAGGCATCGCCGGGATGGTTGGTCTTCAGGAGCAGCTGTCCGCGCAACAGGCCTGCCGTGTCGATGAAGAGATTGTCGGCGCCATAGCGCTTCACGGTTCGCCGATAGAGCTCCTCGGCCGCGGCGAGGGCCTCGACCGGTTCGCCGTAGCGGCAGGCCTCGCTCGGTAGCGAGACCAGGCTCTCGAGCAACTCGTCACTGTCGGGGTAGCGCGCGCGCAGCAGTTCGATGGCGCGGCGCAGCGGATGGGCGTGCCATTCCGGCTTGGCCCCGGTGATCAGGACGACGATGCCTTGCCACCGCAGCAGGCGCCCGCGCACCAGCGAAGTCTGGTCGCCGGCGCGGTCGAGCAGAGCCTGCGCCTGGCCCAGCGTTTCTTCGGCTTCGGACATGTCGTTGGCGATGATCAGCGCGGTCGCGAGCCCGACCTCGGCGGGCGCGATTCGGCTGTCCGTTGAGCCGAACGCGGCCCGTGCGGCGTCCAGGCGCTGTCGCGCCAGAACGAGCGCCTGCTTCGGATCGAACGCGTCCGAGTAGAGCTCTTGAATGACCCCGAACACTTCGTCGCGGATCTCCGGCTCGGTCGCAAACGACTTTCCGACGCGGTCGGCGCCGGCCGCGAGCATGTCGTTGACGGTCGCCTCGCGCACCTGCACGCCCCCGCTCTGCACGGAGGTGCGTGCCTGCTGGAACATGTCGAGCAGGAAGCGCTTCACGGCGACTGCTCGCTCCGCCTGCCGCTGTGCTTCGCGCTCCTTGATCAGCGTGCCGGCGACGCCAGCGACGATGCTGACCGTCAGCACCGCGGCGGTCGCGACACCGAAGGCATGTCGCTGCAGGTAGCGGCGCAGCCGATACCCGGTGCTGTCGGGCCGCGCCGCGATCGGCCGCCGGTCGAGCACGCGCTGCAGATCGTCCGCGAAGTCGGGCACGGCGCGATAGCGCTCGGCAGGATCGGGCTTGATTGCCTTGGCGACGACGACAGCGAGGTCTCCGCGCAAGGCCTTGCGCAGCGCCTGGGTGCTGGTGTCTCGCTGCGCGGCCACCTGCCTGGCCGCGCCGAGATCGGCAGGCAGGCTCCACAACGGCCGCGACACGTCGCCGGCGCGAGGCGCTGCGGCGTAGGGACGCGAGCCGCTGAGCAGCCCGTAGAGCACCATGCCGAGACCGTAGACATCGGTAGCGGTGGAGACCGCGCCGCCGCTCAATTGCTCCGGCGCGGCGTATTGCGGCGTCATGGCGGCGCCCGCCTCGCGCGTCAGCTCGGTCGATTCGCCGGCGCCTTCCTCGATCAGCTTGGCAACGCCGAAGTCGAGCAGCTTCACCTCGCCGCCGTCGCTGATGAAGATGTTCGAGGGCTTGAGGTCGCGATGAACGACCAGGTTCTCGTGTGCGTGCGCCACGGCCTGGCAGACGCCGACGAAGAGCGCCACACGCTGGGCGATCGTCAGACGATGCTCGTCGCACCAGAGGTCGATGCACTCGCCCTCGACGTATTCGAGGACCAGGTAGCGCTCGCCAGCCGCGCTGACGCCGGCATCGAGCAGGCGGGCGATGTGGGGATGGTTGAGGCGGCCGAGCAGGCGCCCCTCTCGCGCGAACCGCTGATTGGCGCCGGCATCGGCCGAGGCCAGACGCATCAGCTTGATCGCCGCCAGGCCGTCGTAGAGGCCGTCGGTGCGGCGTGCCAGCCAGACCTGGCCCATGCCGCCACTGCCGAGCAGGCGTTCGATCAGCCAGGGGCCGAGGCGTTGGCCTGCGAGGCCGGCGGCCGCCGCAGAAAGGTCGCTCGCCGGGCTGAGGAACGAACGCTCGTCGGCTTCTTCGTCGGCACGGATCAATGTCTCGACCTTGGCATGAAGATCCGCGTCGCTGTCGGCCAGCCCCGTTAACCACGCCGCGCGATCGGACGTCGGCATTTGCGTCCAGGCCTCGAACGAGGCCATCGCTTCGGCCCACCGCCCGGGCTGTGCCGCGCTCGTCATTTCGCCGCGGAGCGCCTCTAGCGAAGCTGCTCGAAGAGGAAGGCGCGGGCCTTGCGCCAGTCGCGCTTGACTGTCGGCACCGAGACCTCGAGCTCGCCGGCGATGTCTTCTTCGGTCATGCCGGCGAAGTAGCGCATCTCGACGACGCGAAAGCCGCGCTCGTCGACGCTGCGCAAGGCGTCGAGCGCATCGCTCAGCCGCGAGAAATCTTCCTCGGCGGCGACGCTGTTGAGCACGCCGGTCGTCAGCGTCACCGGCGTGAAGAGGCCGCCGCGCTTGTCGGCTGCGCTGGCGCGCACGTGATCGACGAGGACGCTGCGCATCACCGTCGAGGCGTAGGCGAAGAAAGCGCGCCGGTCGCGCATCGGTGTCGCTTCGCGGCGCAGCATGCGCAGGTAGGCTTCGTGGACTAGCGCCGATGGATTGAGCGAGATCGCGCCTGAGCCCGACAGGTGCGATCGGGCCAGCCGCAGCAGCTCGGCGTAGAGCAGCGTGTAGACGCGTTCGCGAGATGCGCCGTCGCCGGCCAGCGCGCGATTCAAGATCAGGGTAAGACCGGCCTTCGAGTCGTCATCCTCGGGCAAGCCGGCGGCGGCTGGGTCTGGGACTCGTCGAGGCGGCATGGACGATGGCGGCTGGGGAGCGTCCGGCGAATTCGAAGCTGGTGCGTGCGATACGTGGCGCAGTCTCGCATCGAACCCGCCGCGTCACAACCTCCGCGTCGCGTCGCGCCGCTGCCGGGACTCGGCGCTGCCCGGCGCCGAGGGTCAGGCGGCCCGATTCGCTTCTCAGGTCTTCGCCGATTTCTGCGTCGCTTTCCTCGCCGCCTCGGCGTTTTCGGCTTTCTTGGCTTGCTTGACTGCGCGCGACGGCTTGTCCGACTTGGCCGCCTTCGCTTCCTTGGGTGCCTTCGCGGCCTTCGGCGCTTTCGGGGCCTTGGCAGGCTTGACGACTTTCGCGAGCTTGGCCGGTGCCGCCTTGGGAAGTGCCCGTTGAGTCCGCCGCGCCGCGGCCTCGGCCTTGAGCGCGCCACGCTCGTCGAGCAGAGCCTGCTCCTGATCGGACGCCTTGTGCTCCGCACCTTGCGAGTGGCTGCGCGCCATCATCGCCAGATGAAGTCGGGTGCCGTTCTTCTTGAGTTGCTTGTTCAACGATGCGGTGCGAATGGGCATGTCACGATCCTCGGGGTGAATAAGCAGGCACTGTAAGGGGTCGGCCCTCAACGCTGTCGTGGATCGAGCGCGTCGCGCAGGCCGTCGCCGAGCAGATTGAACGAAAGCACCAGCATGAAGATCGCCAGACCGGGCCAGATCGCCATCCAGGGCGCGTTGTCGACGTAGTTCTTCGCCGAGTTCAGCATGCTGCCCCAGCTCGGCGCCGGCGGCTGCTGGCCGAGGCCGAGAAACGACAGGCTCGCCTCGGCGATGACGGCGGCGGCAATGGCGAGCGTCGCCTGCACGATCACGGGCGCAGCGATGTTCGGCAGGACGTGATGGACGGCGATGCGCCACGGCGGATTGCCGACGGCGCGGGCCGCCTCGACGTAGTCCTCGACCTTGACGTTGAGCACCGCGGCGCGGGTCAGGCGGACGAAGATCGGCGTCGCCGAGACACCGATCGCGATCATCGCGTTCAGGAGGCTCGGACCGAGAAAGGCGGCCAGCGCGATCGCCAGGATGAGAAAGGGGCAGGCCAGGAAGGCATCGGTGATACGCGAGATCAGCGCGTCGATGAAGCCGCCGATGAAGCCAGCCGCCAGTCCGATGGGCACGCCGAGCGCCAGCGAGATCGATACCGACACCACGCCGGCGAGCAACGAGGCGCGGGTGCCCCAGATGACGCGCGAGAGCACGTCGCGGCCGATCTCGTCGGTACCGAACCAGTGCGCCGCGCTCGGCGCCTGGCGGATCGCGCTCCAGCTGGTGGCGATCGGATCCTGCGGCGAGATCCAGGGTGCGAACAGTGCCAGGACGATGAAGGCGAGCACCACGCCGCCGCCCAGCAACGCGACGCGACGGTGACCGAGCCGTCGCAAGGCGCGCCGCCACGGCCCCGCCTCGCGGCGGCGCGCATCGAGTGCAAGCACCGGAAGAACGGCGGCCATCAGCTGCGCAGTCGGGGGTTGACGGCGAAGTAGGCCAGGTCGGCAACCAGATTGAGAGCGATGTAGGCCGTCGCGGTGACCAGCACCACGCCTTGCACGACCGAGTAGTCGCGGTTGAACACCGAATCGACGATGAGCTTGCCGAAGCCCGGGATGGTGAAGACCTGCTCGGTCAGCACCGCGCCCGAAAGCAGCGTGCCGAGCTCGAGGGCGCCGAGCGTGATGATGGGCACCAGCGCGTTGCGCAAGGCGTGCTTGAGAACGACGCTCGGTTCGCGCAGGCCCTTGGCGCGGGCGGTGCGCACGTAGTCGGTGGCGAGCACCTGCAGCATGGCGCTGCGGGTGTGTCGCATCAGCACCGCGGCGATCGCATTGCCGAGCACGAACGCCGGCATGATCATCGCCGCGAGATTGGCGCGCAGATCCTCGAACGGGCTGACGTAGCCCGACGCCGGCAGCCAGCCGAGCTGCACCGAAAAGAGCAGGATCATGAGAATGCCGAGCCAGAAGTTCGGCGTCGACAGGCCCCAGAGCGCGAACGCATTGGCGGCGACGTCCCAGGCCGTGCCGCGGCCGACGGCGGAGACGACGCCCGACGGAATGCCGACGACGAGCGCGATGCTCATCGCCAGCAGCGCCAGCTCGACGGTGACCGGCAGCTTCTCGGCGATCAGCTCCCGCACCGGCTGTTGGCTGCGCACCGATTCGCCGAGGTCGCCGCGCAGTACGCCGCCGACCCAGTACAGGTAGCGCAGCGGCAGCGGCTGGTCGAGATGCAGCTTCTTGTGCAGGTAGGCGATGACCGTCGGATCCTGCTCCTCGCCGGCGAGGATCTTGGCCGGGTCGCCGGGCAGCAGCTGCTGCAATCCGAAGATCAGCATCGAGACGAAGACGAGCGTCGGCACGATCGTCGCGAGTCGGCGCGCGAGGTAGTCGAACATGGTCGTTGCGAACGCGCCTCGCGTTGCGTACCGCGCTCAGGGCGCCAGCTTCAGGCCGTCGACGCGCAGCAAGCCGTCGGGAACGTTGCGCACGCCAGAAAGCTTCGCGGTGTAGGCCCAGAGCCAGTTGCGGTGGTAGAGATAGATGATCGGCCGATCCTTCAGCACGACCGCGGCAATCTGCTCGTAGACCTTCTTTCGCTCGGCCGGCTCGCGCAGGGTTCGCGACTGGTTCAGCAGCGCATCGACCTCGGGCTTGCAGTAGCCGGCGTAGTTGAGCGGCTGTTTGCAGCCATCGAAGCTGAAGAGATTGCCGTCCGGGTCGGCGCGGCCGCTCCAGGCGAGGATGTAGGCCTCGTAGTCGCCCTTGTCGGCCATGTCGAGCGATGTTGCGAATTCCGCCGCCTGGATCTTCACGTCGAAGCCGGCCTCGCGCGCCATCGATTGCACGACCACGGCCAGGCGCTGCGCATCCGAGGTGGTTGCGGCGATCAAGGTGAAGCTCGGGTTCGGTACGCCCGCTTCCTTCAGCAGCGCCTTGGCCCGCGCGATGTCGCGTTTCGGCAGCGGCATGTTCTTGGCGTAGTAGGCGGTGTTCGGCGCGACCCACTGGTTGCCCGGCGTCGCCTGGTTGTCCATCACCACCTGGGCCAGGCCCTGCCGGTCGATCGACAGCTCGAAGGCTTCGCGCACCCGGGCATCGCGGCCGAGCGGGTTCTGCTTCGCCTTGTCGCTCTTGCCGACGTTGATGGTGATGCCCTGGTAGCCGATCTCGGTGATGCTCGAGCTCTTCAGCTTCTTGTCGGCCTTGATCTTCTCCATGTCGCTCGAGGCGACACGCTCGGCGAAATCGAGCTGCCCGGAACGCAGATTGGCCAGGCGCACGGTGGCGTCGACGATCGGCGTGTAGATGACCTTGTCGAAGTGAATCGCGTCCTTGTTCCAGTACTGCGGGAAACGTTCGAGAACGATCCGGTCCTGGGCGACGCGCTCGACGAACTTGAACGGCCCCGAACAGACCGGATGGGCACCGAACTTCTCGCCCTCGGCTTGCGCCGCTTTCGGCGACACCATCATGCCGGCCCGGTCCGCGAGCTGGGCGAGCAGCGGCGAGAACGGCGCCGAAAGATGCAGCCGCACCGTGCCCGGATCGACGACCTCGACGCTCGCCACCGGCGCCAGCTCGCCGCGCCGGTTCGATCCGGGCATCGTCTTGTGCCGCTCGATGTTGAACTTGACGGCCGCGGCGTCGAACTTCTCGCCGTCGTGAAACGTCACGCCGGGACGCAGCTTCAAGGTCAGCGTCTTGTTGTCGGCCGACCATTCGTAGGCGGTGGCCAGCTGCGGCACGATCTGCAGCTTTTCATCGATGTCGAACAGCTTGTCGCAGAGACCCGCGAAGACGACGCGGCCGACGAAGCTGCGCGCCAGTGTCGGATCCAGCACGTCGGGGTCTTCGGCGAGGCCGACGCGCAGGGTCTGCGCCTGCGCGGCCAGCGGCAGCAGGGCCAGCATCAAGGCGGGCCAGAACGATCGGATTTTTTGTTTCATGAACAGTGACTCCCGGATGATTGACGATCGGACGAGGAAAGGGGAAGGTTCGCGGTAGGGCCGGCGGCGACCCCGGAGGAGGGCGCGACGAAGGCCGATTGCAGTCGCTCGAGGCGCTGTCGTTGCGGCGTCTGCAGGCCGGCTTCCATCGGCAGGGCCGGCGCTTCGATCTCGCGCCAGAAGTGACAGGCCACCGCCTGGCCCTCGACCTGTTCGAGCGCCGGCTCGCGCTCGGCGCAGAGAGCGCGCGCGTGCGGGCAACGGGTGTGAAAGCGACAGCCCGAGGGCGGATGCGCCGGGCTCGGCACGTCGCCGCCCAAGACGACTCGAGCCTGCCGCAAGCCCGGCTCGGGCAGCGGGATCGCCGCGAGCAGTGCCTGCGTGTACGGGTGGCGCGGTGCCGTGAAGAGGGCGCGCTTGCCGGCGATCTCGACGATGCGGCCGAGGTACATCACCGCGACGCGGGTCGCGATGTGCTTGACGACGGCGAGATCGTGGGCAATGAAAAGATAGGCGATGCCGAAGCGGCGCTGCAGGTCCTGCAGCAGGTTGACGACCTGCGCCTGCACCGAGACATCGAGCGCCGAGACCGCTTCGTCGCAGACGATGAGCTTGGGCTCGACGGCGATGGCCCGGGCGATGCCGATGCGCTGCCGCTGGCCGCCCGAGAACTCGTGCGGATAGCGCTGCGCGTGCTCGGGCGCGAGGCCGACGATCTGCAGCAGCTCGGCGACGCGCTCGCGCCGGCGACCGGCGTGCAGGCCGTGCAGCATCAGCGGCTCGTTCAGCGTCTGGCCGACGGTCATGCGCGGGTTGAGGGAAGAGTACGGATCCTGGAAGATGATCTGCATGGCGCGCCGCTCAGCGCGCAGGTGGGTGGCATCGAGCGCGGCCAGCTCGCGCCCGTCGAAGACAACGCGGCCGGCGCTCGGCTCGAT
>JALYSL010000396.1 GCA_030854825.1 Pseudomonadota bacterium | reverse complement strand
CGCCAGAGCGCCGAACCAGACGGCGTAGGTCTTGCCGGAGCCGGTGGTGGCATGGAGCAGGCCGCTCTCGCCTTCGGCCATCGCCGCCCAGACCTCGCGCTGAAAGGGGAACGGCTGCCAGCCGCGGCCGGCGAACCAGGCTTCGGCCGGCGGGAATCTCTCGGTCACCGCGGCACGGTAGCAGACAAGGTGCTCAATCGCTGGCGATCCAGCCCTCGACCGGATCGATCCCTTGCGGCAGGCCGAAGCCGGCGCGGCACGAGGCGCGCGCCGCCTGCACGAGGCAGAGCACGGCGTCGAGATGGTCGCCGCTGGCGTCGGCGACGAGCGAGCGGCGCATCGCGGCATCGAGACGCAGCAACGCGCCTCCTTCGCTCGGGGCCCGCGACTCGAGCGCAGCGACGATCGCTTCGCGCGCCCCGGCGCGGTTGGGAAGGTCGTGGTTCTTGTACGAGCGGCGCGCGATGAGCGCGTGCGCGAGCCGGCGCGGATAGCCCTCAAGCGCGACGCGTGTCGTGTCGCCGGCATGCAGGCCCGGCAACGTCACGCCGGCGCGAATCAGCCGCGGCACGCCTTCGTAGTACATGAAGGCGACCGGCACGTAGCGTGTCTGCAGCGGGCTGGTCGACGAAACGACCGACGCCCGGTCGGTGTGCCGATGCAGCAATCGCGTTCCGGGCGGGCGGTCGTTGCCCCATGCATCGATCATGGCGCGCCAGGCCATCCGCGTCGGGCAGCGCGCATGCACCGCGGCAATCACTTCGGTGCAAGTCGCGCCGAGCCCGTTCGCATCGACGAACTCGCGCGGCAGGCCGAACGGGAAATCGAAAGCGCCCAGCCACGGGCCGGTCGTGGCGAGCCAGTCGTCGAAGCGGTCGAGCGTGGTCAGCGCCTCGATCGCATCGACGCGCAGGCGCACGCCTTCGAGCGCGCCGATCGCCACCGTCACCGGCTTCTTCTTCGACGGGTTGCAGGTGAAATCGACGCCGGCGAGCATCACCCCGTCAGCCCAGGGCCAGCGCCGCGACGCCGCCGGCAATGCAGGCCGCGCCGACGATGCGCAGCGAGCGAGCGCCTTCGCCGAGCAGGCGGCCACCGATCAGCGCGGCGAACAGCATCGAGACCTCGCGCGCCGGCGCCACATGGCTGAGCGGTGCCAGGCGCATCGCGTACAGCACCAGCACGTAGCCGAGCGGCCCGAGCACGGCCACCACCAGCGCCGAGCGCCATTGCGCCCGCCAAGCGTCGCCGAAGCCGCGCCGGTCGCGCAGCGCGGCGGGCAGCAGGAAGGGAACGCGAAACAGATTGCCGATGTAGTCGACGAGGATCGGCGAGAGCAGAAGCATCTTGACTGCATAGCCGTCGATCAGCGTATAGCCGGCGATGAGCGCCCCGGTCGCGGCGCCCCAACCGAGGCCGGCGCGAACGCGTTGTCGTTGCACCGGATCGTGGGCCTTGGCCCACAGGCCGAGGCCGCCGGCGATGAAGAAGACGCCGACGGCCACAGCGGCCACGCCGAGCGCCGCGGTGAGGCTCATCGTTTCGCCGAACCAGGCGAGCGCGCCGAGCGTCGCGAGCAGCGGCCCGGTGCCGCGCGCCACCGGGTAGACGATCGTCAGGTCGGAGAGCCGGTAGCCGCGCAGCAGAGTGGTGAAATAGACGACGTGAACGATCGCGCTGGCGAGGAGCACCGACCATTGGAGCGTGCCCCAGAGCGGCACCGCATCCCACGCCGCCCAGGCGCCGAGCGGCGCCCAGATGACGACGAGAAAAAGCGCAGCGATGAGCGCGAAGCGGGCGTCGCCGCCGGTCTTCTTGGCGACCACGTTCCACAGCGCATGCATCAGGGCGGCGGCTATGACGAGGCCGAGGGCAGTGGCCGACATGAACGGGCATTGTCGCCAGACGCAGGCGCCGCTGTCGCCATGGCGTCGCGCTACAGTCGTCGCATGAACAGGCGATGCTGGCGATGAATCCGGTCCTTGTCGAAGCGCTGCGCGGCGCGACCCGCGAATCGGCCCATCGCGGCGCGATCGCCGTGCTCGATGCCGACGGCGCCGTGGTCGCGGCGATCGGCGACATCGAACGGCCGATCTTCCCGCGCTCTGCAGTCAAAGTGCTACAGGCGCTGCCGCTGATCGAAAGCGGTGCCGCGGAGCAGCTCGGCCTCGACGACGAAGAGCTCGCAATCGCCTGCGCTTCGCACAACGGCGAGCCGGCACACACCGCGGTCGTCGCTCGCATGCTCGGCAAGGCGGGCCTCGACGTCGGCGCGCTCGAATGCGGAACGCATTGGCCACGCCCAGAGACGATCCTTCGCGCGATGGCCGCCCGGGGCGAGATGCCGAGCGCCTTGCACAACAACTGCTCGGGCAAGCACGCCGGGTTTCTATGCGTCGCGTGCCGACTTGCCGCTGGCGCCGACCTGCGCCGATTCACCGAAGGCTACGTCGGGCCAGCGCATCCGGTGATGCGGACGATCACCGCATCGCTGCAGGCGGCGACCGGATTCGATCTCGAGCAGGCGCCGCGCGGCACCGACGGCTGCTCGATTCCCACCTTCGCGATCCCGCTGCGCCACCTTGCCCAGGCCTTCGCGCGGGTCGGCACCGGCATCGGCCTCGCGGCGGGGCATGCGCACGCGGCGAAGCGCCTGCGTCAGGCGGTCGCCCGACAGCCGTTCATGGTCGCCGGCAGCGACCGCTTCGACACCCAGGTGATGGAGCGGCTCGGCGAGCGGGTCTTCTGCAAGGTCGGCGCCGAAGGCGTGTTCTGCGCCGCGCTGCCGGAGCGCGGGCTCGGCGTCGCGCTCAAGGTCGACGACGGCAACAACGCCCGCGCCGCCGAGGTGGCGATGGCCGCCGTGATCGAAGCCTTCGTTGCGCTCGACGACTCCGACGCTTCCTTCATGCGCAAACTCAGCGACGTGACGCTGCGCAACTGGAACGGCATCGAGGTCGGCGCCTTGCGCACCGACGTGGCGTTGCGCAAGGCTTTGGGCCGAGCCTAGACGCACCGCGTGTCCGGCACGGCACGGTCGAGCCGCGCGCAATCCTGGCTGAACTTCGGGTGCAGTCGGAAGACCTCAGGCGAGCGGCCCCGGCACCGAGCCGTGATGCAAGGCCAGCAGCGCCTCGAGCGAGGCCATCGTGTCGGCTTCATGCAGCGGCTTGTCGTCGCGGATGCGCAGCATGCGCGGAAAGCGCACCGCGATGCCGCTCTTGTGCCGCTTGCTGCGGTTGATGCCCTCGAAACCGAGCTCGAAGACGAGGCTGGGCCTGACGCTGCGCACCGGCCCGAACCTCTCGAGCGTCGTGCTGCGGATGATGCGGTCGACGACCTTGAACTCCTCGTCGGTGAGACCGGAATAAGCCTTGGCGAAAGCAACGAGCTGCAGCGCGTCGGGTTCGGGGGGCAGACGCTTGGCGATCACCTCGACCGCCGCTTCCGCCTCGGCGGCATCGCGTGGCGTGCGGTTCCAGACAGCGAAGGTGTAGTCGGTGTAGACGCTGGCACGCCGGCCGTGGCCGGCCTGTGCGTAGACGAGGACGCAGTCGACGCTGAGCGGATCGATCTTCCATTTCCACCAGGTGCCGCCGGCAAGATCGTCCTGCTTGCGGCGGCCTGTGCCGTAGCGCGCCCGCCGGTGCTTGAGCATGAAGCCCTCGACGCCGCGCTCGCGCGATTCGTGGCGCAACTCGGCGAGCGCCTGCCAAGAATCGCGCGTCTCGATCAGCGAGAGATGAAGGCCCGGCTGCTCGCCGATGAGGCCTTCGAGCAGTTCGCGCCGTTCCGATTGCGGCCGCTCACGCAGGTCGACGCCGCCGAGCTCGAGCACGTCGTAGGCGATGAAGCCGACCGGCGCATCGGCCAGCACCTTCTTCGTCAGCGTCTTGCGGCCGATGCGCTGCTGCAGCAGGTTGAAGGACGCGACCTTGTCGTCCTTCCAGACGACGATCTCGCCGTCGAGCACGGTGCCGTTAGGCAGCGACGCCGCGGCGGCGACGATCTCGGGAAAGCGCTCGGTCACGAGCTCTTCGCCGCGCGACCAGATCCAGGCCTGCGAGGCGCGCTTGACGACCTGCGCGCGGATGCCGTCGTACTTCCACTCGATGATCCAGTCGGCAGGCGTGCCCAGCCTGGCCTCGAAGTCGGCGGCCACGAGATCGAGCTGGTGCGAGAGGAAGAAGGGGTACGGCTGGCCGAGGTCGAGCGGGCCGACGTCGCCGCTCGCGGTGAGCTGCAGGTAACGCTCGGGGCTCGGCGTGACGCGGCCGTCGGTGTAGCCCATCATGCGTTGCGCGACGAGCTTGGCGTCGACGCTCGCGCCCGCGGCGAGCGCGCGCTGCACCAGCAGCTTGCTGACGCCGACGCGAAAGCTGCCGCCGATCAGCTTGTTGAGGAGAAAGCGACTCGGCGTGTCGAGCTCGTCCCAATACGAGGCGACACGCGCGGCCTGTTCTTCGGACGCCAGTCCACGCAGCGGCAGAAGACGCTCCTCGACCCATTCGGCCAGGCCGAGATCGCTCTCGTGCGCCGGCGGTGGCAGCACGTGCGCCACCGTCTCCGAGAAGTCGCCGACGGCTTGGTAGCAGGCATCGAAGAGCCACTCCGGAATGCCGGCGCCGCGACACGCAACCGCCCACAGCACGCCGCTCGGCACGACCTGGCGCGGCTTGCCGCCGGCGAGGAAATACACGGCCCACGCCGCGTCGCGCGGCGCGGCGCCGGCGAAGTAGCGCTTCAGGGCGTCGACCTTCGCCGACGTCGCGGTGCTCTGGTCGAGCTCGGCGAAGAGGCGGGCGAAGCGCTTCATGCGGCGTCGTCGCCGCTCGGCTCGTCGGGCGAGACGACGGCGGACACATCGCCGGTCGCTTCGCCTGACGCGTCGCCCGGCGCATCGTCGTCGTTGTCGCCGTACTCGGTCTCGAAGGCGCTCGCCTCGAGACCTTGCTCCGTCAGCCAGCGCACCATCACCGCCTCGTAGCCATGCGTGACGACGACGCGCTCGGCGCCGGTCGCCTTGATCGCGCGCTGCACCAGCAGCTTGCTGACGCCGACGCGAAAGCTGCCGCCGATCAGCTT
>JALYSL010000393.1 GCA_030854825.1 Pseudomonadota bacterium | reverse complement strand
TCGACCAGCGCTTCATCGACCGCCATGTCGACCTCGAGCTGAGTCTCGGCGACTTCGTGCTTTCGGGCGGAGAGGTGCCGGCACTTGCGCTGCTGGATGCGGTCGCGCGTCTGCAACCAGGCGTGCTCGGCGACGCGCGCTCGCACGAGCAGGACAGCTTCTCGGCAGGATTGCTCGACTGTCCGCACTACAGCCGTCCCGAAACCCTGTCCGGCGACACCGGATCGGTGCCTGACGTGCTTCTCTCCGGCAACCACGCTGCGATCGCGCGCTGGCGTCGGGATCGGTCGCTGGAACTGTCGGCGTCGAGGCGTCCCGATCTCGTCGTGGCGGCGCGCGCGTCCGGCCTGCTCGACAAGGCGGACGAAGCCGCACTGATCCGCTCACGCACGCAAAAGCTATAATTCCGGGTTTTTCCGATCCTCTGCGGCGCGGGGCCTTTGCGGCACCAACAAATAATTCCATTGCGCCGGAATGATCGTCAGTCAGGACATCATGGACCTCATCCAGACCCTCGAGCACGAGGAAATCGCCCGTCTCGCCAAGAAGATTCCCGAGTTCGCGCCAGGCGACACGGTGATCGTCAGCGTCAATGTCGTCGAAGGTACGCGCAAGCGGCTGCAGGCATTCGAAGGCGTCGTCATTGCCAAGCGCAATCGCAGCCTGAACTCGAGCTTCATCGTGCGCAAGATCTCCAGCGGCGAGGGAGTCGAGCGCACCTTCCAGACCTACAGCCCGCTGATCGCCTCGGTCGAGGTCAAGCGGCGCGGCGACGTGCGTCGCGCCAAGCTCTACTACCTGCGCAATCGCTCAGGCAAATCAGCGCGCATCAAGGAAAAATTGGCTTGACGGAGTCAACCCGGCGACGCCGGGCGGCGCGTTGCGCCGAGCCGATTTTCGCTGTGGCAAAAATTGGCTTGACGGAGTCAACCCGGCGACGCCGAGCGCCTCGTCACGCCGAGCCTATTTTTGCTGCGACCGGACGCCGCCGGCCGCGGCAAGAGCTTGCTCGATCCGCCTAGCATGGCCCTGGCTTTCGATCCCGAGACGCTTCCTGTTCTCGGATCCGATTCGCACCTCCCGCCGGTTGCCGCCGAGAGCATCGCACCGGCTTCGATTCGCCAGCGCTTTGGTGCTCCCCCTGCGTGGGAGCCAGAGACCAAGGCCGAGCGGCGCTTCGTCGATCGCGCTCCGGTCGCGGCCTCGGTGCTGATCGCGATCGTGCTGCGCGACGAGCCCGCAGTGCTCCTGACCCAGCGCACCAACCACCTCACGGATCATCCGGGCCAGATCAGCTTTCCCGGTGGCCGCGCGGAAGCGTTCGATGCCGACGCCGTCGCCACCGCGTTGCGCGAGGCCCATGAAGAGATCGGCCTCGAAGCGAATCAGGTCGAGGTGCTGGGCGTCTTGCCGACGTACGCGACCGGCACCGGCTTCATCGTCACGCCGGTGGTTGGCCTCGTGCTGCCGGACCTCGCGCTCAAGCCCGACCCGTTCGAGGTGGCCGAGGTGTTCGAGGTGCCGCTTGCCTGGCTGATGGATCCCGCGCATCACCAGCGCCATGCCGTCGAGATGAGCGGCGTGAAACGCGAGTTCTTGTCGATCCCGTGGCCCGGTACCGACACGAAGGGCGCGCCGCGGCGCTACTTCATCTGGGGCGCGACCGCGGCCATGCTCCGCAATCTCTACCGCTTCCTCGCTGCCTGAGCAGCACACGGATCGCAGGCTCGGGCGCGACCCGGTCGGTATCATCGATCGCGATGAGTTTCTTCGCCGTCTTGTTCGCCCTGCTGCTCGAGCAAGTCAAGCCGCTGCCGCGCGGCAACGCGATCCACGATGCGCTGACCGGATGGATGCGCTGGACGGCACGCAATTTCGACGCCGGCCGCGACAGCCATGCCTGGGTCGTCTGGTGCGTCACGGCACTGGTGCCGTCACTGCTCGCGTGGGGCGTGTTCTATGCGCTCGCCCGCGTCAACGGCCTGCTCGGCCTTGCCTTCGATGTCGCGGTTCTCTATGTGACGCTGGGCTTTCGCCAGTTCAGCCACTACTTCACCGACATTCGCGGCGCGTTGGATCGCGGCGACGAGATCGAAGCACGCCGCCTGCTCAGCGAATGGCGCCATCTCGACGCCAGCGAGCTGCCGCGTTCCGAATTCCTGCGTCATCTGATCGAGCATTCGCTGCTGGCCGCGCATCGGCATGTCTTCGGCGTCTTCTTCTGGTTCGTGCTGCTGTCGAGCTTCGGCCTCGGCCCGGCCGGTGCCGTCCTCTATCGCATGGCCGAGTTCGCGAGTCGCTACTGGGCCTTCAAGAGCGGTGACGGCGCGATTGCCATCAACGAACGACTGATGGCTCTGTCGATGCGCCTGTTTGGCTGGCTCGATCACGTGCCGGCGCGCCTGACGGCGTCGGGATTCGCGGTGGTCGGCAACTTCGAGGAAGCGGTGAATTGCTGGCGCCGTGATGCCGGGCTCTGGAAGCACGACAACGAGGGCGTGATCCTGGCCGCAGCCGCGGGCGCGGTCGGCATCCGGCTCGGCGGCGGATCGGCTCCGGGCCTGACGCCTGACCGCGCCAAGACCTTCGAGTCGGGCGCGCCGCCGGAATCGGCCGACGCCGAAGGCTCCACGCCGGGCGTGCCGCCGCAGCTCGGACACCTGCGCAGCGTCGTCGGCCTGGTCTGGCGCTCGGTGGTGCTGTGGATGCTGCTGCTGGCCTTGCTTTCGCTCGCCAACCTGATCGGCTAGCGACCTATCCCTGCAGCTCGGCGAGTATTTCGCGGTAGATGCGGTAGCGCGTTTCGGCGATCTCGCCGCGTTCGAGCGCCGCCAGGACGCCGCAGCCCGGCTCGTGCACGTGGGTGCAGTTGTAGAAGCGGCAGGCGCTCAGGTGGCGAGCGAGGTCGGGCATCAGCGCGGCGAGCTCGTTGGCGGGGATGTGGCGCAGGCCGAATTCCTGGAACCCGGGCGAGTCGATCAATGCGCTGTGCCGTGCCTTGTCGATCCAGTACCAGTGGGTCGCAGTCGTCGTGTGCTTGCCGGTGTTGAGCGCCGCCGAGATTTCACCGACCTGCACCGCGGCGTCGGCCACCATGAGATTGACGAGGGTGCTTTTGCCCGCCCCGCTCGGCCCGAGGGCAAGGGTGGTCTTGTCGGCCAGCAGCGGCTCGAGTCGTGTGGCGGCACGGGCCGGATCCTTCTTCAGTGCCGCGCCGACGACCTCGACGCCCATCGACATGTAGGGGGCGAGCCGGGCCTCGGCGGCGGCAAAGGCGGGCAGGTCCTGCTTGTTGAGGACGATGCGGGCGGAAATTCCGGCTGCCGCCGCGGCGATCAGGGCGCGGGCGAGTTGCGACTCGCTGAAGACCGGCTCGGCCGCCACGACGACAAGCAGCTGGTCGATGTTGGCAGCGAAGGCCTTCGTCTTCCAGGCGTCCTGCCGATAGAGCAACGAGCGGCGCGGCAACACGCCTTCGATCACGCCCTCGTCGGTCGAAGGCAGCCAGCGAACCCGGTCGCCGACGATGCATTCGCTCTTCTTGCCGCGCGAGTGGCAGATGACGCGGCGGCCGTCGCCGCCTTCGACGACGACGTGCCGGCCGTGGCCGGAGACGACCCGTCCTTGCTGCTCAGCCGGCGAAGGCGACGAGGGCATCGGCCTTGGCGGCGCAGATAAAGTCGTTGCGCGAGATGCCGCCCGCCGAATGCGTCGAAAAGCGCACCACGCAGCGATTGAACGACAGCCGCAGGTCGGGATGGTGGTCTTCGACGTGGCAGACCCAGGCCAGCGCGTTGGCGAAAGCCATCGTCTCGAGCCAGTCCTTGAAGGAGAACGTCTTCTCGATGGCGCTTTCGGCCTCACGCCAGCCGCTCGATTGCGCCAGGTGATTGCGGATCTCGCCTTCGCTCATGGCGCTTGCGCGGCGGTCGCATTTCTGCTCGAGGAAATTGGTCATGACGTGGCGCTCGCAGACAGTGAAGCAGTCAACCTCGCCAGGCGTTCGACCGCTGGCGGGTGCGAATAGTAGAACCGTGCGTAGACGGGATCGGGTGTCAGCGTCGACGCGTTGTCTTCATGAAGCTTGAGCAGGGCCGAGGCCAGCGCATTGCCGTCGGCCTGCGCCGCGGCCCAGGCGTCGGCCTCGAACTCGTGGCGCCGCGACAGGCGGGCGAAAAGCGGCGCGACGAAGAAGCCGAACACCGGTGCGACCAGGATCAGGAGCAGCAGGGCGAGGCCGCCGTCGGGGCCATCGAACGTCGGCGCCACGCCGAGGCCCGCATAGAACCAGTTTCGCGCGGCGAGCCAGCCGAAGACGGCGAAGAGGACAAGGCTGGCCGCGAACATCGCCGTGATTCGACGCGCGACATGACCGAGCTTGAAGTGGCCGAGTTCGTGCGCCAGCACCGCCTCCACTTCCACCGGCGCCAGACGGGCCAGCAGGGTGTCGAAGAAGACGACCCGGCGCGCTGCACCGAAGCCGGTGAAATAGGCGTTGCCGTGTGCCGAGCGTCGGCTTCCGTCCATCACGAAGAGGCCCTTGGCGGCGAAGCCGGCCCGTGCCATGAGGGCGCGGATGCGGGCCTCGAGCGACGCGTCGGCCAGCGGCTCGAAGCGATTGAAGAGTGGCGCGATGAGGGTCGGAAAGACAACGAGCGCAATCAGGTTGAAGGCGGCCCATGTCAGCCACGCCCACAGCCACCAGAGTGGCCCGCTCGCGGCCATGATCCAGAGCACGAGGCCGAGCAGCGGCACGCCGATGACGATCGCCAGCAGCAAGCCCTTCAGCGCGTCGGCCAGCCAGAGCCGCCACGTCGTGCGATTGAAGCCGAAGCGGGCTTCGAGCCCGAAGGTCGCGTAAAGGTCGAACGGAAGCTCCAGCAGGCCGCTGATGGCCAGGAAGGCGGCAACGAGCGCCACCTCGTAGATCAGGCCGTCCCAGCGCATGCCGACGGCGTTGCGAACGACCGTGTTCAGCATGTCGAGGCCACCGAACAGCGTCCAGCCGAGCAGGACGACGGCAGCGAAGATCATCTGCGCCTGGCCGAGGCGGATTTTCGCCAACGTGTAGTCGGCCGCCTTGCGGTGGGCGGCCGGTTCGACCGTCGCCTGGAACTGCGTCGGCACCGCGTCGCGATGGCCGAGAACGTGTCGCGCCTGGCGCGCCGCGAGCCACCCGCGCGTCAGCAAGGAGGCGACAAGAGCCACCGCGAAGACGGCTGTCCAGAGGTTCGCAGACATCGGCGCAAGTGTAGGCGGGCACTCGAATCGGCGCGTACGATCGGCCGATGACCAGCACGACCCTTGCCCCCGCAGAGCTCCCCGCCGACGAGCACAACCTCGTCTGGATCGATCTCGAGATGACGGGCCTGCTGCCCGATCGCGACCGCATCATCGAGATCGCCGTCGTCGTCACCGATGCGCAGATTGCCAGGCGCGTCGAAGGGCCTGTCTTCGCCGTGCATCAGAGCGACGCCGTGCTCGCCGGCATGGACGCCTGGAACACCGGCACGCACGGGCGCAGCGGCCTGACCGAGCGGGTCAAGGCATCGACCGTCGACGAGGCGAGCGCCGAGCGCGAGGTCATCGCGTTCCTGCAGCGCTACATCGGCAAGGGCAAGTCGCCGATGTGCGGCAACAGCATCTGCCAGGACCGGCGCTTTCTCGCCGCGACGATGCCGACGCTCGAGGCGTTCTTCCACTACCGCAACCTCGACGTGAGCACGCTGAAGGAACTGGCGCGGCGCTGGAAGCCCGGGATTCTTGCCGGCTTCAGGAAGGTCCAGGCGCATACCGCGCTGGCCGACATCCACGAGTCGATCGATGAGCTTGCCTATTACCGCGAGCACCTTCTCCAGACTTGACGTGGCGCGAGCGAGCACGATTCGGCGCAGCGTTGTAGAATCAAAGGCTTTTCGCGGCAGACCTTTCGGCTGCGAAACCTAGTTCATCCCCTCTGACCGCACCGGCACTCGCTGCCGAACCCTGCGCGGACTGGTCGGCGGCGATGCCGTCGCTCCCTTCATACAGCGACCGACCTGCTTCCGCTTCGTGCGGGAGCGCAAGCGTTGCCGCGCGCAAGCGGAAGCGTTCGTGTCCGACCGAGATGACCATGACCTTCGAATCCCTGGGCCTGCCCGAGCCCCTTCTCCGCGCTGTTGCCGATGCCGGCTATGACGCACCCACGACCGTGCAAAGCGCGGCCATTCCGCCGGCGATGGCCGGCAGCGACCTGATGGTCGCCGCCGCCACCGGCAGCGGCAAGACCGCGTCGTTCATCCTGCCGGCGCTGCAGCGCGTGCTGCTGGCGCGTGCCGATGTCTCCAAGCGGCGCGAAAAGGGCGTCGCCTACGGCCCGCGCATCCTGGTGCTGACGCCGACGCGCGAGCTCGCCATCCAGATCGCCAAGGCGGCCGACGTCTACGGTCGGCATGTGCCCGGCCTGCGCGTCGCCACCGTCGTCGGCGGCGTGCCTTACGGCGCGCAGCTGAAGGCGTTGCGCGGCCCGCTCGACATCCTGATCGCCACGCCCGGACGCCTGCTCGATCACCTGCAAACCGGCAAGGCCGTGATCGGCAACGTCGAGATGTTCGTGCTCGACGAGGCCGATCGTATGCTCGACATGGGCTTCATCGACGACATCCGCACGATCGCCGACCACGTGCCGGCAACGCGGCAGACCGTGATGTACAGCGCCACCTTCCTCGGCAACGTCGGCGGCCTGGCGCGCAGCCTGCTGCGCGACCCGCAGCGGGTCGACGTCGCTTCGCACACCGACACCCACGCCAACATCGAGCAGCGCCTGCACTGGGCCGACAACGGCGCGCACAAGAACGCCTTGCTCGATCACATCCTGACGCAGCGCGAGGTCGAGCAGGCGCTCGTCTTCACGAGCACGCAGCGCGACGCCGACTGGCTCGCCGATCGCCTCGCCGGCATGGGCCACGCGGTCGCCGCCTTGCACGGCGGCCTGCCGCAGGGCCGGCGCAATCGCGTCCTGCAAGGGCTTCGCTCGGGCCAGCTGCGCATCCTCGTGGCCACCGACGTCGCGGCGCGCGGCCTCGACGTGCGCACGATCAGCCACGTCGTCAACTACGGCTTGCCGATGAAGCCGGAAGACTACGTGCACCGCATCGGTCGCACCGGCCGTGCCGGCAAGAACGGCCTGGCGATCACGCTGGCCGAGCGCATGGACGCCGGCATGATTCGCCGCATCCAGCAGTTCACGACGCAGGCGATCCCGGTGACGACCATCGGC
>JALYSL010000385.1 GCA_030854825.1 Pseudomonadota bacterium | reverse complement strand
CACTACGGCGACCCGGCCGGCGAGTTGCGCCTGCGCGAAGCGCTCGCCGTCAAGCTCGCCACTCACGGCATCGCCGCCAGCGCCGTGCAGATCGTGACGACGATCGGTGCGACGCACGCGCTCGACGTGGTGACGCGAACACTGCTGCGCGCCGGCGATTCGGTGCTCGTCGACGAGCCCGGCTGGTCGGTCGAATACGCGCGCCTGGCCGCACTCGGCATGCGCGTGTTGCCGGTGCCGCGAGGCATCGACGGGCCCGACGTGGCGGCGATGCGTCGCCTGATCGCCGCCCAGCCGCCGGCCGAGCGGCCGCGCCTTTACGTCACTGTTTCGGTACTGCACAACCCGACCGGCGCATCGCTCGGCCTGAGCGCGGCGCATCAGGTGCTGCGCCTGGCGCAGGAGGCCGACTTTCATATCGTCGAAGACGACACCTACGCCCACCTGGCACCGGCGCACGCGCCGCGCTTGGCCGCACTCGACGGGCTCGAGCGAACGATCTACGTCTCCGGCTTCTCGAAGATCCTGGTGCCGAACTGGCGCGTCGGCTATCTCGCCGCACCGGCGGCGCTGGTCGATCGCTTGGTCGACACCAAGTTGCTGTCGACACTGACCACGCCGAGCGCCGGCGAGCTCGCGCTGGCGCACTGCCTGGAGCAAGGCTGGCTGCGCCGCCATGCCGAGCGCGTGGTGCAACGACTCGGCGCCGGACGCGCGCGCACCGTGCGTCTGGCCGAAAGCCACGGCTGCCACTTCGCCGCCGAGCCGCACGGCCTGTTCGGCTGGATCGATACCGGCGTCGACACCGAGCGCCTGGCCCACGCGATGATCGACGACTGGCTGCTCGCGCCAGGCGCCCTCTTCCATGCCGTGCCTCGGCCGACGACACTGATGCGGATCAACTTCGCGACCTCGCAGGACGCGCGCTTCTGGAAGGCGCTTGCGGCCGAGCGCGAGCGCTTGTAGCTCTCCCCTCGCACCGGGCCGCCCGCTCGCTTCAGCGCGCGCCGAGTGTTTCCCAGCGCTCGAGCGCCTGCAGCAGCTCATCGTCGATCTGCGAATAGCGCATCTGCGCCGCCTCGACGCGGACCGGATCGCCGGCGTAGAAATCGGCGCTCGACATCAGCGCGCCGAGATCCTTCTGCTCGACCTCGAGCGCCTCGATGCGCGGCGGCAGCTCGTCGAGCTCGCGCTGCTCCTTGTAGCTGAGCTTGCGCGGCCTGGTGGCGGGTGGCGTTTTCGTGGCGGCCGACGACGCGGCCGGCGCCTTCGCCGCGACCGCCGCGCGGGCCGTGTCCTGCAAGGCCAGCGCCCGCGCTCGCTGGGTGCGCCAGTCTTCGTAGCCGCCTTCGTATTCGCGCCACAGGCCGGGCGACAGGTCGCCCTCCCAGGCGATCGTGCTGGTCACGACGTTGTCGAGAAAGCGCCGGTCGTGGCTCACCAGAAACACCGTGCCGGCATAGCTTTGCAGCAGCTCCTCGAGCAGTTCGAGCGTGTCGATGTCGAGGTCGTTGGTCGGCTCGTCGAGCACGAGCACGTTCGCCGGCAGCGCGAGCAGGCGCGCCAGCAGGACGCGGTTGCGCTCGCCGCCCGAGAGGGTCGACAGCGGCGAGTTGGCGCGCGCCGGCGAGAACAGGAAGTCGGCCAGGTAGCTCATCACGTGCTTCCTGCCGCCCGCCGTCTCTACCCATTCGCTGCCGGGGCTGACGCTGTCGGCAAGCGTCGCGTTCAGGTCGAGCGCGCTGCGCATCTGGTCGAAGTAGGCGACCTCGAGGCGCGTACCCTGGCGGACGCTGCCGGAGGTCGGCTTCAGATCACCGAGGATGAGCTTCAGCAACGTCGTCTTGCCGGCGCCGTTCGGGCCGATCAGGCCGACCTTGTCGCCGCGCAAAATCGTCGCGGAGAAATCGCTGACGATGAGCTTGCTATCGAAGCGCATCGACACGTGCTTCAGCTCGGCGACGATCTTGCCGCTCGGCACGCCGGAATCGGCCTCCAGGCGAACCCGGCCGAGCGTCTCGCGCCGGGCTGTGCGCGTCTGGCGCAAGGCTTCGAGCCGAGCGACGCGGCCGACGCTGCGCGTGCGCCGTGCCTCGACGCCCTTTCGCACCCAGACCTCCTCTTGCGCCAGCAGCTTGTCGGCGCGCGCGTTGGCCAGCGCCTCCGAGGCGAGCTGCTCGACCTTGCGGAATTCGTAGGCCGCGAAGTTGCCCGGGTAGCTGCGCAGGACACCGCGATCGAGCTCGACGATGCGCGTCGCCACCGCGTCGAGAAAAGCGCGGTCGTGGGTGATGACGACGACGCTGCCGCGAAAGCCTTTGAGCAGCTCCTCGAGCCAGGCGATCGAGTCGAGGTCGAGGTGGTTGGTCGGCTCGTCGAGCAAGAGCACGTCGGGCACGGCTACCAGCGCCTGCGCCAGCGCGACGCGCTTCTTGGTGCCGCCCGAGAGCTCGGCGATCGTCCGCGCGCCGTCGAGATGGAGGTGCGACAAGGTCGTCTCGACGCGCTGCTCCCAGT
>JALYSL010000384.1 GCA_030854825.1 Pseudomonadota bacterium | reverse complement strand
GCGTGCTCCCGCTTCCACGGCGACGGCGTCGGCTGCCGGCGATTGCAGCAAGGCCGGCTCGAGAGCCTGGTTCATTCCGCGGCCCGCGACCGAACGTGCAGCGGCGCGACGTGCGGCATCGCGCTCCAGACGCTGGTCTCGCCCTCGCTCATAGGTGAATCGCGGCGCGTCTCGAGCCAGAAGCGGCGCAGCAGGTTCTTCGCCACCCGCAGGCGATAGCCGGCGCTGGCCCGCATGTCGGTGAGCGGCGCGAAATCGTCGTCGAGCGCCGCTTGTGCGGCGATGACGGCGGCCTCGTTCCACGACCTGCCGACGATCGCCGCCTCTGCCGCAGCGGCGCGCTGCACCGTTGCCGCCATGCCACCGAAAGCGAAGCGGGCGATGCGAACGACACCCGCCTCGTCGAGCTCGACGGCCAGGCCGGCGCAGAGAGCGGAAATGTCGCAATCGAATCGCTTGGAGATCTTGTACGCGCGCACGGCGGCGCGCAGCTCCAGCGGCACCTCGATCGCCTGCACGAATTCGCCGGGCTCGAGCCGGTTCTGCATGTAGCCGCTGTAGAAATCGGCCAGCTGTACGCGGCGCACACGCTCGCCGCGTCGCAACACGACCCTCGCGTCGAGCGCCATCAGCACGGGTGGCGAATCGCCGATCGGCGAACCGTTGGCGACGTTGCCCCCCATCGTGCCGGCATGGCGCAGCGGCACGCCGGCAAAGCGCAGCCAGACGTCCATCAGCGCCGGCCAGCGAGCCACCAAAGCGCGCCAGCCTTCTTCGAGCGAAGCGGCGGCGCCGATGCAAAGAATGCCCTCGCTCTCCTCGACGCGCTTCAACGCATCGACGGCGCCGATGTAGAGCAGCGTCGGCAGGTCGCGAAACATCTTGTTGACCCACAGGCCGATGTCGGTCGAGCCGGCGAGGACGCGCGCCTCAGGCCGGGCCAGGCGCTCCGCCGCGAACGTCTCGAGCGTGCGCGGAGCGATGAACTCGCCGCCGCCGCGCGGCACGTAGCGAAAGGTCGTGCTGCTCGCCATCTGCTCGAGCGCGGCGATCGCCGGCGCCGTGTCCAGCCTTCGTTGCGGCAGATCGAACATGCGCTCGCCGGCATCGAGGATCGGCCGATAGCCGGTGCAACGACAGAGGTTGCCCGAGAGTTCGTCGGCCAGCTCCTGCCGGGTCGGCCGCGTGCCACTCGCCCCATGATGCTCGTAAGCGGCCCACAGCGACATCACGAAGCCGGGCGTGCAGAAGCCGCACTGCGAGGCGTGGCAGTTGACCATCGCCTGTTGTACCGGATGGAGTGCGGCGCCGAGCTGCAGATCCTCCACGGTGAAGAGCGCCTTGCCGTCGAGCGACGGCAGAAACTGGATGCAGGCGTTGGCCGTCGTCAGGCGCAGGCCGCCGACAACTTCGGCCGTGCCCGCCGTCGCCGCCCCGGGCAGCTCGCCGATGGCGACGACGCAGGCACCGCAGTCGCCTTCATTGCAGCCTTCCTTGCTGCCGGTGCAGCGCGCGTCCTCGCGCAGCCAGTCGAGCACGGTGCGGGTCGGCGCGCCATCGCCCACTTCGACGATGGCGCCGCGATGGAAGAAGCGGATCGGTCGGCTCGACATCAAAGGCTGTGCAGCTCCGGGAATTCGCGCAAGGTAACGCTTCGAGGCGGTCCACGTATACAACGTGGAGCATGATAACTATCATGCTATGGATATGACTTCGGACGCCGCTTTCGGGAAGATCGAGCTCCATCTTGTCCGGGTGCTGCAGACCTTGATCAGCGAACGAAGCGTCTCGCGTGCCGCCATGCGCCTGGGCAGCAGCCAGCCTGCGGTCAGCGCCCAGTTGCGCCGCCTGCGCGCCCTTACCGGCGACGCCTTGCTGGTGCGCGCCGGCAACGGCATGACGCCAACCGAGACGGCGCTGCAACTGCTCGGCCCGGCGACCGCGGTGCTGCGCGAAGCCGACCAGCTCTTCGGGGCGCGCTCGCGGCAGCGCAGCTTCGATCCTGCCGGCAGCGAGAGAACATTTCGCATCGCCGCCAGCGACTATCTCGATCCGCTCTTTCTGCCCGGCATCGTCGCCCACCTGAAGCGGCTGTCGCCCGAGGTTAAGCTCGAGCTGCTGCCGCTCAGCGGCGAGTACGACTATCGCCAGCGCCTGGCTGCCGGCGAGGTCGATCTGGTCATCGGCAATTGGCTGCGGCCGCCCGGCGAGCTGCACCTCGGCCGGCTGATCAGCGACGAGATCGTCTGCCTCGTCACCGCCGATCACCCCGCCGGCGGCCGGGCCTGGTCGGAAGCTCGCTACCTCGCCGCCGAGCATGTCGCGCCGATGCCGTTCTACGGCCATGCGCCCGGAGTGGTCGACGATCACCTGGCCTCGCTCGGTCTGGCCCGCAGCGTCGCCGTGAAGAGCGCGCACTTCAGCCTGATCCCATTGATGGTCGCGCAGAGCCGGCTGGTGCTGACGACGGGCCGGCTCTTCTGCTCGCGCTTCGTCGACACGCTGCCGCTGAAGATCGTGCGCTGCCCGATCGCCTTTCCACCGCTCACCTACTACCAGCTCTGGCACGAGGTGACGCATGCCTCGGCATCGGCGAAGTGGCTGCGCGAGCAGGTGCGCGAGGTGGCGCGCAACCTCGCCGCTCATGGCATGCCGAGGCGCGCCGCGTGAAGGCGGACTTGCGCATCGCCATTCGCGGCGACCTGCTCGACTTCACCGGCGAGCCGGTGTGGGGTGACGTCGATTCCACGGCGGTGCGCTTTCGCGCCGATCACTGGCTGCTGGTCGACGGCAGCCGCATCGCCGGCGTTCTGGCCGAGGCGCCGGGCGACGGTTGGGAGCGGCACGACCACGCCGGTCGTCTCGTCATGCCCGGCTTCATCGACAGCCACGTGCACAGCCCGCAGATCGACGTCATGGCGAGCTACGGCACCGAGCTGCTCGACTGGCTGACGACGCACACCTTCCCCGCCGAAGCGCGCCACGCGGACCTCGCCCACACCGAGGCCGCGGCGGCGCTCTTTCTCGACGCGCTGGTCGCGCACGGCACGACCTCGGCCGTCGTCTTCCCAACCGTGCACAGGCAGTCGGTCGACGCGCTCTTCGCTGGCGCCGAAGCGCGCGGCATGCGCATCATCTCGGGCAAGGTGCTGATGGACCGCAACGCGCCCGACGATCTGCGCGACGACGTGGCCGGCGCCGAGCGCGACATGGTGGCGCTGATCGCGCGCTGGCACGGTCGTGCCCGGCTCGCCTACGCGGTGACGGTGCGCTTCGCGGCGACCAGCTCGCCCGAGCAGCTGGCACTGGCCGGGCGCCTCTGCGCTGCGGACCCGAGCCTCTACATGCAGACGCACGTCGCCGAGAACCGGGCCGAGGTGCGCTGGGTGAAGGAGCTCTTTCCCGAGGCGCGCAGCTATCTCGATGTCTATGCGCGGGCCGGCTTGCTGCATCCGAAGAGCGTCTTCGCGCACGGCATCTGGCTCGACGATGCCGATCGCAGCGCGCTCGCCGAGGCCGGCGCGCAGATCGCGCATTCGCCATCCTCGAACCTGTTCCTAGGCAGCGGCCTGTTCGGTTGGCGCGCCGCCGAAGCGGCTGGCGTGCACGTCAGCCTGGCCAGCGACGTCGGCGGCGGCACCAGCCTGTCGATGCTGCGCAACATGGCCGAGGCGTACAAGGTCCAGGCCATGGCCGGCCAGCGGCTCACCGCGTGGCAGGCATTGCATG
>JALYSL010000365.1 GCA_030854825.1 Pseudomonadota bacterium | reverse complement strand
GCGCCGAGGCGCACGCCAGGCCGGATCGGGCCGGTCGCCAGCCAGGCACCCTCGCGCGTCGCCGCCGCAAGCGCCGCGTCGACGCCCGCGCATTCGCGGCGCAGGATCTTTTCAACGACATCGCCGGCACGCTCACCGGGGCGGTCGACGCGATCGCGCCCGAGCCTGTCTTCGCGGATGCAGCAGGCCAGCGTCGCCAGGCCATCGTCGGCAACGACCATGCCGCCGTAGCCGCCGCGAAAGGACAGCACCGGCAGCAGATCGGCGGCGATCGCCGTCTCCCTGAAGTTGGCCTTGAAGGCGAACAGGTCGCTCGGCCGGCGAGCGCACCGCAACGCCGGCCGTTCGGAAGGCAGCGGCTCCCACGAGCCATGCGCAGCGACAACGAGGCTTGCCCGCAAGGTGCTCGCATCGCCGCCGCCGCCGCCGCCGCCAGGTTGCAATCGCACGTCGAATCTGCCGGCACTGCCATCGATCGATTGCAAGGCCCATGGCTGAAAGCGGACGACACCCTCCGCCTCGGCCTGGTCGGCAAGCAGCGTGTCGAGATGCTCGCGGCCCAGGGCCCGGCCATAGCGGTACGGCGAAGCCTCGGCCGGCGGGAGCGACGCCACGATCGTCTCGCCGCCGTGCATCAGCGCCACGCGGCGCAGCTCGCCACCGGCCAGACGAGCGAAGGCATCGCCGATGCCGAGCGCATCGAGCAGCGGCAGGTTGCTCGCTGCGACGCATTCGCCGCAGACCTTGCGCCGCGGAAAGCGCTGCCGCTCGACGAGCGCGACCGACCAGCCGACGCGGGCCAACAAGATCGCCGTGCTCGAACCGGCCGGGCCGGCACCGATGACCACGGCGTCGAAGCTTTTCATCGGCGCGAAGGTTTGCGCAAGGCGCAAAAGCAGTGCGTGAACAGGCCGTCCTCGTATTCGTCGAGCTGCCACGCATCGGCCGCGCCCGGCCACGCTTTGCTCAAATCGCGCGCGACGAACCCGGCGCGCACGCTCAACACCGCATCCCGTCGCGTCACCGCGTTGGCACCGATGAAGCCGACCAGATGACTGGCGGCCAGTGCGAAGCGGCTGCGCCTCGGTTCGCAGGCGACGAATACATCGGCGCGCAAGGCAGCGGCGCCCAGCACCTGGCCCAGATCGTCGCCTTCGAAGTGATGCAGGAACAGATTGGCAACGACGAGATCCCAGCGCCGCGAGGCCTGCGTATCGGCGGCCCACGCCAGCACGTCGGTGACCAGCGTCTCGACGCGCCAGCCGGCCTCGGCGTAGCGGGCGATCGTGTCGGTGCTGACGATCGGCTGGCGATCGAGCAGGGTCAACTGCGCATCGCCGAACGCCGTGCCGCTGCGGCGAGCCACATCGAGCATGAGCGAGCCGTCGCCGCAGCCGATCTCGAGAATGCGCAACGGCCCGCGATGCCGCTCGACTCCGACGCCGCGCAGGGCACGGGCCAGAATTTCACGCGCACCCATGATGCGATTGATGCGGCGCAGGTCGCGCCGCGAGCGTTGCGCGGCAGGGTCGTCGGGTTCAAGGTGATCGAGCGTTTCAGCCTCGAGAACACGCGGGAGCATGGCTCACTCAGTCGACGCGCAACAATGCGCCGTGGCAGCTGAAGCCGGCGCCGAACGAAGACAGCCACCACCAGCCGCTTGGCGCACCATCGGCGAGGGCGGCCTCGAGCACGAAGTAGACGAAGGCACTGGAGAGATTGCCGTATTCGCGCAGCATCGCCGCGCTGTAGCGGAACGCGTCGGCATCGAGCTCGAAGCGTCGCTCGAGTGCGACCAACACGTCGCGCCCGCCGGCATGCATGATCCACGCCGCGATGTCGCCGCTGTTCAGCCCCGCGCGTACCAGCACGGTCTCGAGCACGCGATGCGCGTAGTCGGCCGCGAGCACCGGCACCTCGCGCGTCAGGATGTTGCGCAGCATGCCCTCTTTCTGCTCGAACATCAGCGCCTTGCGCTGCCGAGGCTCGATCAGCGAGGCGCCGTCTCTCCACTCGACACGCCGGCCGCTGGCGCGCGGTTCGCGCGAGAGCACGGCCGCACCCGCGCCGTCGCCGAACAAGCAGGCGCTGATGATCACGCCCGGGTCGTTGTCGAGATACATGGCAGCGCTGCTCACTTCGACGCAGACCGACAACACGTGCTCGGCCGCACCCGAAGCCAGCAGCGAGCGGCCGAGCTGCAGGTTCGGCAGTGCCGCGGCGCACCCCTGGCCGACGAGGTCGAACGCCTGGACGTCAGGGCGCAGGCCGAGCCGCTCGACCACGTAGCCTGAAAGACCCGGACACAGATAACCAGTGCAGGTGCTGACGACCACCGCGTCGATGTCGTTCGCGACCAGCGCAGCGGCATCGAGGGCGCGGCCCGCGGCTTCGGCGGCAAGCGCCGGCGCATGGGCGAGAAAGCGGCGGGCCAGCGTGTCGGGATCGATCGTGAAGACCTGGTCGAGCGAGCCGAGTGCGAGGCGTCGCGCCTCGATGCCGTTGTCGCGCTGCAGCACCGTGCGAGCGATGAGGTGCGAACGCGGGTCGAGCTTCGCGTACCAGTCGGAACGCTGGAAGGCGACCAGGCATTCGGCCTTGGTGAAGCGCGATGGCGGCGCGGCAGTGGCGATCCCTCGGAGGTACATGCGATACGGTCGACGCGAAGAAGCGTCGCAGTATCGCGGCATTC
>JALYSL010000345.1 GCA_030854825.1 Pseudomonadota bacterium | reverse complement strand
CCGACGAGAGGGCAGATGCCTTACTCGGCGGCGACGACGTCGGTGTGGTGCCAGTAGCGGCGGCCAACAGCGCGCTCGCAGAAGCCGGCCGCCGCGCCGGCTGCAGGCCACTGCCAAGCGCCGCAGGCCGGGCTGGCGACGATGGCGACACCGCGCTCGCGGTAGCGCTCGACGACGTCGCGCGCCGGGTGACCGAAGCGGTTGCGACAGCCGGCCTGGAAGACGGCGATCTTCGGCTGCACCGCCTCGATGAAGCGCACCGATGACGAGGTGCGGCTGCCGTGGTGGGGCACGACCAGCACGTCGCTGCGCAGCGGGCTGCCGTACGCGTCGACGAGCAGGGTTTCCTGGTCGCGTTCGATGTCTCCCACCATGAGCGCACTGCGCCGCCGCCGGAGATACGCAGGACGCACGACATGGCGTTCGACTTCAGCGTTCGCGCGTAGTCGCCAGCGAGCGGACGCAGCACGGCGAAGTCGACGCCGTCCCAGCGCCAGTGCTGCCCGGCTTCGCACCGGTTCGCCTGTTTCGCTGCCGCCACAATCGGATGGCCAGACTCGAGCGAACTGGAGAGCGAATCGACTTCGGGACCGCGCAGGATGGTCAGCGCGCCGCCGACGTGATCGAGGTCGCGATGGCTGAGCATCAACAGGTCGAGGTGCTCGTCGCCGCGCGATCGCAGCAGGGGAACCAGCACCCGCTGGCCGGCGTCGCTTTCGCGCGAGTACTGCGGGCCGGTGTCGAACAGCAGCACGTGGCCGCGCGTTCGCACGAGCACCGACATACCCTGCCCGACGTCGGCGGCGACAAGATCGAAGCTGCCTTCGACCGGCAGGTCGCGCGGCGCAGCCATGCCAGCAACAGCGCGGCGATTCGCCCGCCGGTGGCCGGTGCTCGCATCCCGGAAAGTGTAGGTGCCGGGGTGTACGATTTGCGGCATCTCCGCGCTCCCGAGCCATCCATGTCTTCGATCTACGACCGCCTGACCGACCTCGACATCTCCCTGCCGCCGCTGGCTATTCCGGCCGGCGCCTACGTGCCCTTCGTGCGCAGCGGCAACCTCGTCTTCCTTTCCGGCCACATCGCCAAGCGCGACGGCAAGGCCTGGGTCGGCCAACTCGGCCGCGACATGACGACCTCCACCGGCAAGAAGGCGGCGCGCGCCGTCGCCGTCGATCTGCTCGGCACATTGCACGCGGCGGTCGGCGATCTCGACAAGATCGAGCGCATCGTGCGCATCACCAGCCTGGTCAACAGCGCCCCCGATTTCATCGAGCATCATCTCGTGACCAACGGCTGCTCGGAGCTGCTCGGCGAGATCTTCGCCGAGAAAGGCGCGCATGCGCGAAGCGCCTACGGCGTCGCGCAGCTGCCGCTCGGCGCCTGCGTCGAGATCGAGCTGATCGCCCAGGTTGCCGAGTGAGCGCGGCCGACCCGCGCCACGGCAGGGACGCCTCCGCCGGCGTGGAGACGCCGTGAACGCGGCGCGCGACGGCACCCTGTCGTTCCGCACGGGCGGTCGCGCCGCCCCGGCGGTCTGGCCCTTCGCTTTCGTGGCGTTGGCGTCGTTCGGCGCCGTGGCGGCGGCGATCGTCACGCAGCATGTCTATGCGATGGATCCGTGCCCGTGGTGCGTGCTCGAGCGCCTGCTCTTCG
Organism: Pseudomonadota bacterium; assembly: GCA_030854825.1. The sequence goes on along the minus strand of JALYSL010000345.1, from coordinate 15,237 downwards.
TCGTGATCGGCCTGTTCGCGCTGCTCGGGCTGGTCTGGCGGCGTGCCACCGGAAGCCGGCTGGCGGGCACGTTCGCCCTGCTATTCGCCATCGCCGGCATGGCGGCGACGATGTGGCAGCACTTCGTTGCCGCGAAATCGGCGTCGTGCAACCTGACGCTTGCCGATCGCATCATGACCGCGACGCAGCTCGACCGGTTGCTCCCTGACGTTTTCGAAGCGCGCGCCAGTTGCGCCGACGCCGCTGTCACGCTGGCCGGCATTTCCTACGATTTCCTCGCCGCGGCGGTGTTCCTGGCCTGCGCGATCGCGATGATCCGGGCGTTGCGCGTCGCGACCTGAAGGGCTGCAGTATCAGTCCTCGATCGGCGTATTGAGCGCGACTTCGTCGGAGATCGCCTCGAGCAGGGCGAACACGGCCGTCTCCGAATACGCCCCCGGCACCAGCGCTTCGCAGATCGACTGCGCCGTGCGCAAACGCTCGTAGACGACGATCGCAGCGTCGATCTCGACCTGTGGCGCGTGCCCGGCCTGCAGGACATCGAGACGCTGATCGAATGAATCGGTCGTGTCGTGGATGATTTTCTTCATGGCAATCCTCGGCGAGCTGGAGTCGGGAATCGACGATCGTAGTCTCGATCGAACGCCAAAAAGGGCTCAGGCCGCCGTGGCCGCGAGAACGCGCATCGCCTTTGGCATGGCATCCTGGCGTCGCCCCTTGCGCGCGCGGCGACCGACGTAGGGGTCGAGCGCCACGCCGCGCAGGACCTCGTCACGTGGCTTGCCACCGCGGCCGGTGCCGAGCACGCGAAGCAGGTCGCCGAACGCACAGGTGCTGACCAGTGCATCCTTCGCGTCGAGGTCGATCAGCGTCAGGCCGCGGCCGCCCTTGCCTTGCAGCTTTAGCTCGTCGAGACCGAAGGCGAGCAGGCGGCCTTCGAGCGTCAGACAGGCGACCCGCGAAGCACTTGCCGCCACGACTGCCGGAGGCAACGGCTTTTCTTCGCCTTCGAGGTCGAGGAAGGCCTTGCCGCCGCGCTGTCGCGACGCGAGGTCGCCGGCGTGGGCGAGCAGGCCGAAGCCGCCGGTGCCGGCGAGCAGCAGCATCTGCGATGCAACGCCGGCGAAGTAGTGCGCCGCCTGTGTGCCCGGTTGCAGGTCGATCAGCGACGTGACCGAGAGACCGTCGCCGCGGCCGCTCGGCAGCATCGCGACGGCGACCGAATAGACGCGGCCGTTGCTGCCGAAGACGAGCAAGGCCTCGACACTGCGACAGGCGAAGGTGCCGTAGAGACCGTCGCCGGCCTTGAACGCGAGTTGGGTGGCGTCGACCTCGTGGCCCTTCAGCGCCCGTACCCAGCCCTTCAGGCTGACGACGACCGTGACCGGTTCGTCGACCACGCGCACTTCGGCGACGGCGCGCTTCTGCGCCTCGATCAGGGTGCGGCGCTCGTCGCCATAGATCTTGGCGTCGGCCTCGATCTCGCGCACCACCGTTCGCTTCAACGCCGCCGGGCTCGCGAGCAACTCGCGCAGGCGCCCTTCTTCGCCGCGCAACTCCTTCAGCTCCTGCTCGATGCGGATCGCTTCCAGGCGCGCCAGCTGGCGCAGGCGAATGTCGAGGATGTCGTCGGTCTGCCGCTCGCTGAGGGCGAAGCGGGCGATCAGCGCCGTCTTCGGTTCCTCGGCAGCACGGATGATCGCGATCACCTCGTCGATGTTGAGCAGCACGAGCTGCCGCCCTTCGAGAACGTGAATGCGCTCGGCGACCCTGGCGAGCCGATGCTGCGATCGGCGCTCGACTGTACGCAGGCGAAAGCCACTCCATTCGACAAGCATCTGGCGCAGGCTTTTCTGCGTCGGCCGGCCATCAGCGCCGACCATCGTCAGGTTGATCGGCGTCGAGCTCTCGAGACTGGTGTGGGCGAGCAGCGCCGTCAGCAATTCGTCCTGCGGCGTGCGGCTGGTCTTCGGCTCGAAGACGAGCCTCACGGCGGCGTCCTTGCTCGACTCGTCGCGCACCGCATCGAGCACCGACAGCATCGACGCCTTGAGCTGCGACTGCTCCAGCCCGAGCGTCTTCTTGCCGGGGCGCAGCTTCGGATTGGTCAGCTCCTCGATCTCCTCGAGCACTTTCTGCGCGCTGGTTCCCGGCGGCAGCTCGTTGACGACGACCTGCCATTGGCCGCGCGCGAGGTCCTCGATCTTCCAGCGGGCGCGCACCTTGAGCGTGCCGCGGCCGCTCGCATACGCAGCGCGAATCTCGTCGCCGCTGCTGATGATCTGGCCACCGCCGGGGAAGTCGGGGCCGGGCAGCAGTCGCGCGAGCTCGTCGTCGGCCAGCTTCTCGTCCTTGATCAGCGCGACCGCCGCCGCCGCGACTTCGCGCAGGTTGTGACTCGGAATCTCGGTCGCCAGGCCGACCGCGATGCCACTTGCGCCGTTGAGCAGCACGAACGGCAGCCGGCCGGGCAACAGCTTCGGCTCGGTCGTCGAGCCGTCGTAGTTGGGGATGAAATCGACCGTACCTTCGTCGATCTCGTCGAGCAGCAGGCGCGAGATCGGCGCCAGGCGGGCTTCGGTGTAGCGCATCGCCGCGGCACCGTCGCCGTCGCGCGAGCCGAAGTTGCCCTGGCCGTCGACCAGCGGATAGCGCTGCGAGAAATCCTGCGCCATGCGCACCAGCGCGTCGTAGGCGGCCTGGTCGGAGTGCGGATGAAAGCGGCCGAGCACGTCGCCGACGACGCGTGCGCTTTTCACCGCCTTCGGTCCGGCGCCGGTCGTGAAGGCCAGGCCCATTCGGGCCATCGCATAGAGGATGCGGCGCTGCACGGGCTTCTGGCCGTCGCTCACGTCGGGCAGCGCCCGGCCCTTGACGACCGAGAGCGCGTATTCAAGGTAGGCGCGTTCGGCGTATTCGCCAAGCGCCACGATGTCGTCGCCGTCTTGTGCCGGCGTGGAAAAGAGATCGTCGATCACGGAGTCGCCGAGTCGTCTAGCGCGGGAAGCGCTCGCGCAGCTTGAGTTTCCAGAATTTGCCGGTCGACGTGCGCGGCACGGCGTCGATGACTTGGTAGCGATCGGGCAGCTGCCACTTCGCGAAGCCGTGCGCGAGCAGGTGCGCGCCGAGCATCGCGGCGTCGGCGCTCTGGCCCGGCCTGAGAACGATGCAGGCAAGGGGCCGCTCGCTCCACTTTTCGTCGGGAATCGCGATCACCGCGGCCTCGGCGATTGCCGGATGCGCCATGAGGGCGTTCTCGAGATCGACCGACGAAATCCATTCGCCACCCGACTTGATGAGGTCCTTGGTGCGATCGGTGATGCGGATGAAGCCGAGCTCGTCCATGGTCGCGACGTCGCCGGTGCGCAGCCACCCGTCGTCGCTAAACTTGTCCTCGGTGACCGGCACCTCGTGATACGAGCCGGTGATGAACGGACCACGGCACTGGATCTCGCCAACGGCCTTGCCGTTCCAGGGTGCGTCGTGGCCGTCGTCGCCGCGGATGCGGATGTCGACCAGCGGCACCGGCACGCCGGCCATCGCGGCACGCCGGAAGTGCTCGTCGTCGCCGAGCGTCATGGTTTCCCGGCGCACATACGACATGCTCGCCGCCGGCGAGGTTTCGGTCATGCCCCATCCCTGCACGATAGAAACGCCGTGCCGCGCGAACGCGCGAATCAGCGACTCCGGCACCGCCGCGCCGCCGACCAGCGAGCGCATCCCGACGGGGAGCTTCCAGCGCCCGGGTTGCTCGACGAGCGCGCGCTCGTAGGCCTGGATCAAACCCATCCAGATCGTCGGCACGCCGAGCGCCAGCGTCGGCGGCTCCATCTGCATGAGGTCGAGCAGGTCGTTCGGGTGCAGGTGCGGCCCAGGCAATACCGTCTTCACGCCGAGCATGACGGCGACGTAAGGCAAGCCCCAGCTGTTGGCGTGGAACATCGGCGTCACGGGCAGGAGCACGTCGGTGCCGCGAATACCCGTGTGATCGGCCAGGGAGGCGACCAGCGAGTGCAGGAGCGTCGAGCGATGCGAGTACACGACTCCCTTCGGCCGACCCGTCGTTCCCGACGTGTAGCACATCGACACCGGATCGTTCTCGTCGTGCGCGGCGTACTCGAACGCAGAAGCATCGGCGGCCGCCAGCAGGGCTTCGTAGTCGAGCAGGCCCGCGCCGGTGTCGACCGGTGCGCCCGAGAACGGGAAGACGATGACCTTCTCGAACCGGTGCCTGCCTTCGAACTGGCGATAGAGCGGCAGCAGGATGTCGTCGACGACCAGGAATCGGTCCTCGGCATCGTCGGCGATCCAGCCGATCTCGTCGGGCGCCAGGCGCAGGTTAAGGGTGTGCATCACGGCGCCGGCGGCGGGAATGCCGAAGTAGCACTCGAGGTGGGCGTAGTGGTTCCAGCACAGCGTCGCGACGCGATCGCCCTTCTTCAACCCGAGCGATTGCAAGGCGGCCGCGAGTCGGCGCGTGCGTTCGTGATACTCGCCGTAGGTATGGGTCCGCAACGACTTGTCGGGCAGTCGCGAGACGATCGGGTTGCCGGCGAACATCCGGCCGGCGCGCTCCAGCAGGTGGTTGAGCGACAGCGGGACATCCATCATCGTCGAGCGGATCATCTGTGGGCCTCCTTCGTTGTCATTCGGTTCCAGCGAGCGACGCCTCACGGGCGTCGACCAGCGCTTCGTGTTCGGCGCGCAGCAGCGACATCACGATCAGCGATTCGAAGCCGTCATCGCCTCGCACGCTCTCGCGCAGGCGACCTTCCTCGACGAACCCTTCACCGCGATAGAGCGACAGGGCGCGTTCGTTCTTCTCCTTGACGTCGAGCCAGAAGCGGTGTGCGCCGAAGTCGCGGAACGCCATCGCCGCAAGCAGGCGGACGCAGGCGCGCCCGTAGCCCAGACCTTTCGGTCGTAGCACCAGCCGCTTCAGCTCGACCGAGCCGTGCGGATTGCGGCAACCCTGCAGGATGACGAAGCCCGCCGACAGCCAGCCCTCGCCGGCCTCGACGATGAAGTGGCGACAGTCGGGAAAGCGGATCGCGCCTTCGTGCTGCGTGCGCTCCCACGGCGTGATGAAAGGTCGGTTGTCGGCGTCGTGTTCGACCGAGCCGACGAACTCTAGATCGGAGAGCATCGTCGGCCGCAGCCGCAACGAGAGTGGCAGCATCAGACGTCGAGCTCCACCGCGTCGCCGCGCAGCTCCATCAGCTCGCGGCGCGCCTGCGCTTCGCCCTTGCCCATCAGCTTGGTCAGCGCCGAGGTCGTCGCGTCGAGCCCCGCCGCGGCGAAGCCGACGCGCAGCAGGCGACGCGTCTCCGGATTCAGCGTCGTGTCCCAAAGCTGCTCGGCGTTCATCTCGCCCAGTCCCTTGAAGCGACTGATGCTCCACGAGTTGTCTTTGGCGCCTTCCTTCTTCAGCCGGTCGGTGACGGCGTGCAGCTCGCCGTCGTCGAGCGCATAGATCTTCGCGGCGGGCTTTCGGCCACGGACCGGCGCATCGACGCGAAAGAGTGGTGGCTTGGCAACGTGAATGTGGCCGCGCTCGACAAGCAGGGGAAAGTGGCGGAAGAACAGCGTCAGCAGCAGCACCTGGATGTGCGAGCCGTCGACGTCGGCGTCGGAGAGGATGCAGACCTTGCCGTAGCGCAGGCCCGAGAGATCGGGCTCGCGGCCTTCGGCGTAAGGACCAGCGCCGTGCGGATCGACGCCGATCGCCACCGCGATATCGTGGATCTCGTTGTTGGCGAAGAGCCGGTCGCGTTCCACCTCCCACGAGTTGAGCACCTTGCCGCGCAAGGGCAGGATCGCCTGCGTTTCCTTGTCGCGGCCCATCTTGGCGCTGCCACCGGCCGAGTCGCCTTCGACGAGAAAGATCTCGTTCAACGAAAGGTCGCGGCTCTCGCAATCGGTGAGCTTGCCCGGCAGCACGGCGACGCCGGAGCCCCGCCGCTTTTCGACCTTGAGCGATGCGCGCTGGCGCGTCTGCGCCTGGCGGATGACGAGATCGGCGAGCCTTCTTCCGTATTCGACATGCTGGTTGAGCCAGAGCTCGAGCGACGGCTTGATGCAGCTCGAGACCAGGCGCAACGCGTCGCGGCTGTTGAGGCGCTCCTTGATCTGGCCCTGGAACTGCGGGTCGAGCACCCTGGCCGAGAGGACGAAACTGGCCCGCGAGAAGATGTCGTCCGGCATCGGCTTGACACCCTTGGGCAACAGGCCGTGCATGTCGATGAAGCCTTTCACGGCGGCGAACAGGCCGTCCTTCAGGCCCGATTCGTGGGTTCCGCCGGCGACCGTGGGAATGAGGTTGACGTAGCTCTCGCGCACCGCGTGACCGTCTTCGGTGAAAGCGACACACCAGGCCGCGCCCTCGCCTTCGGCGACATCTTCGCTCTCGCGTCCATCGGCGAAATGCTGGCCTTCGAAAAGCGGAATCACCGGGTCCGCCGGCAACGCCTGCATCAGGTAGTCGGCCAGACCCGCCTTGAACAGCCACTGCTGGCGCTCGGCCTCGGCGCGGCCGGTCTTTTCGATCGACAGCGACACCGCGATGCCCGGCATCAGCACCGCCTTGCTGCGCAGCAGATGCATGAGCTCGGGGCGCGGCAGCTCGACGCTTTCGAAATAGCGCGGATCGGGCCAGACGCGCACCGAGGTGCCGCTCTTGCGCTCGCCGGCCACGGCCTTGCGCAGGGCCAGCGGCACGACGACGTCGCCGCCGCTGAAGGCGATGGACGCAACCTGGCCACCACGCCAGACGGTGACCTCGAGGCGCTTCGCCAGCGCATTGGTGACGCTGACGCCGACGCCGTGCAGGCCGCCCGAAAAGCTGTACGCGCCACCGGCGCCCTTGTCGAACTTGCCGCCGGCGTGCAGGCGCGTGAAGACGATCTCGACGACGCTGATGCCTTCATCCGGATGCAGGCCGAACGGGATGCCGCGACCGTCGTCGTCGATGCTCACCGAGCCGTCGGCATGCAACGTGACGTCGATCGTGCCGGCGACGCCGGCGAGCGCTTCGTCGGCGGCGTTGTCGATCACCTCCTGGACGACATGCAGAGGGCTTTCGGTGCGCGTGTACATGCCCGGCCGCTGCTTGACGGGCTCGAGGCCTTTCAGCACCCGGATCGATGCTTCGCCGTAATTGCCCGCCTTGGTTGCCATGGCGGGGCATTCTAGGCAGCGCCTCGCGCCCTTCCCGGCCCTGCAACAATGAGCCGATGAACAGCCCCGCACTCCGCCCGCTCGGCCGCTCCGGCCTTCGTGTGTCGCCGATCTGCCTCGGCGGCAATGTCTTCGGCTGGACCATCGACGAGGCGATGTCGTTTCGCCTGCTCGACGCCTGGGTCGACGCCGGCATGAACTTCGTCGACACGGCCGACGTCTATTCGAAATGGGTGCCCGGGCACAGCGGCGGCGAGTCGGAAACGATCATCGGCAAGTGGCTCCGTCAAAGTGGCAAGCGCGACCGCATCGTGCTCGCCACCAAGGTCGGCAAGCCGATGGGCGAAGGCCAGTCGGGCTTGTCGAAGGCGTACATCAAGCGCGCCGTCGAAGCGTCGCTGAAGCGGCTGCAGACCGACGTGATCGATCTCTACCAATCGCACGACGACGACCGCGCCACGCCGTTCGAGGAATCGCTTGGCGCCTTCGACGAGTTGATCAAGGAGGGCAAAGTGCGCGCGATCGGCGCTTCCAACCACGCCGCCGAACGCCTCACGGAAGCACTGGCCGTAAGCAAGGCGAACGGCTTGCCGCGCTACGAATCGCTGCAACCGCTCTACAACCTCGTCGAGCGCCCTGCGTATGAAGGCACGCTCGAGAAAGTCTGCGTCGAGCACGGTCTGGGCGTCATCAATTTCTACGCGTTGGCGAGCGGCTTTCTCACCGGCAAGTACCGCAGCGAAGGCGACCTCGGCAAGAGCACACGCGGCGGCGGCGCGAAAAAATATCTCAACGCACACGGCCTGGCGGTACTCGGCGCGCTCGACGCCGTCGCCGACACACTCGGCGCCACGCCCGGCCAGGTGGCGCTCGCCTGGCAGATGGCGCGGCCGAGCATCACGGCGCCGATCGCCAGCGCCACCTCGTTGGCGCAGCTCGAAGGGCTGGTCGGCGCGGCGCGGCTCGCGCTTGACACGCCGTCGATCGAGATGATCGATCGCGTCAGCGCCGTGCCGGCGACCTGATCGTCGGCTCCTTGCGGCAGCACGAGCGCCTGTGAGCGATCCGTCGCCCTGGCTAGTGCGCTGGGCGCATTTGATTGCACGGGGCGGCCGCATTCTCGATCTCGCTGCCGGCTCGGGCCGGCACACGCGCTGGCTAGCCTCACGCGGGCACTCAATGACGGCGGTCGATCGCGACGCCGACGCCATGTCGGCGCTCAGCAGCATGGCCGAAGTCATCGTCGCCGATCTCGAAGCCGGCCCGTGGCCCCTGACGGGACGGCGATTCGACGGCGTGGTCGTGACGAACTATCTGTGGCGGCCACTGCTGCCCGCCGTCGTCGCCGCGGTCGACGCGGGCGGCGTGCTGCTTTACGAAACTTTCGCCGCCGGCAACGGCACAGTGGGGCGCCCAGGCAACCCCGACTTTCTCCTCGCGCCGGGTGAACTTCTCACCGCCGCCGCGGGTCTGCGCATCGTGGCTTACGAAGACGGCTTCCTCGCCGACCCGGATCGTTTCGTGCAGCGCCTCGCGGCGGTACGCGAGCTGCCGTCGGCCGTGCCGCCGCGCCATCGCCTGGCGCCGGGCTCGTCGATGCCGGGTCGGTAGAATCGGCCGGTCGAACACAGCCCACCTATGAAACCCATCACCGGCAGCATCGTCGCCATCGTCACGCCGATGCACGACGACGGGCGCCTCGACACCGAGGCGCTGCGGCGCCTCATCGACTGGCAGATCGCCGAAGGCACGCAGTGCATCGGCGTCGTCGGCACGACCGGCGAGTCGCCGACCGTGAGTGTCGAAGAGCACTGCGAGGTCATTCGCGTCGCCGTCGAGCACGTCAAGGGCCGCGTGCCGGTCATGGCCGGCGCCGGCGGCAATTCCACCGCCGAGGCGATCGAGCTGTCGCGCTACGCGATGAAGGTTGGCGCCGACTGCACGCTGTCGGTCGTGCCCTACTACAACAGGCCTTCGCAGGAAGGCATCTACCGGCACTTCCGCGCCATTGCCGAAGCCGTCGACATTCCGATGGTGCTCTACAACGTGCCTTCGCGGACCGTCGCCGACATGCAGGTCGATTGCACGCTGCGCCTGGCCGAGGTGCCCGGCATCGTCGCCATCAAGGACGCGACCGGCGACATCGAACGCGCCGCCTGGCTCATCAAGCGGGCACCGAAGGGTTTCTCGGTCTACTCGGGCGACGACGGCACGGCGGTGGCGTTGATGCTTCTCGGCGGCCAGGGCCACGTCAGCGTCACCGCCAACGTCGCGCCGCGGGCGATGCAGGCGCTTTGCGCGGCGGCCCTTGCTGGCAATGCCCGTGAAGCAGCGCGCCTTCAACTGAGCCTGCTGTCCCTGCACAAGGCCTTGTTCGTCGAGCCGAGCCCGGCGCCGACGAAGTGGGCGCTCAGCCGACTCGGCCGTTGCGGTGCGACGGTTCGCCTGCCGATCACGCCCCTCAGCGAGGGCGGCCAGGCCGCCGTCGAAGCGGCGCTGCGCGAGGCCGGCTTGTCGTGAGCCGGCGCCAGCGCTGAGGCAGGTGCCGGGTCGTCGGCGTTTCGCCGCGCCGCAAACACCGCCTCTTCGCGTGGCATTCGACCAATGAACTCGGCGCGCCCGGTCGCGCCATCGATGGAGACCTGCAGAGTGAGCCTTCCCCTGAATTTCCGAGCCGTCCTGGCCGGCCTCCTTGGCGTGGCCGCGCTTAGCGGCTGCTCGACGGTCGGGGACCTGTTCTCCAACGACAAGGTCGACTATCGATCTGCGAGCGTGACGCGTAGCACCGGCCTCGAGGTGCCACCGGATCTCACCCAGCTGTCACGCGAATCGCGCTACCAGCAGCCCAGCGGCGTCGTCAGTGCCTCGACGTTCCAGGCCGGTACGGCGGCCGCAGCAGCACCGACCACGGCTGCCAGCGCAGCCACCAGCGCGACGTCGGCGATCGCACCGCAAGCGGTCGGCGCCTTTCGCCTCGAGCGCCTCGGCAACGAGCGCTGGTTGAGCACCAGCCAGTCACCCGACGTTGTCTATCCTCTGATTCGAGCGTTCTGGAAGGACAACGGCTTTAACCTGGTCGAAGACCGCGCCGAGGCCGGCATCCTCGAAACCGACTGGGCGGAAAATCGGGCCAAGCTGCCGAACGATTTCATCCGCAACACGATCGGCAAGGTCTTCGACAGCGCCTACTCGACGGGTGAGCTCGACAAATACCGCACTCGCATCGAACGCACGCCCACCGGCAGCGACATCTACATCAGCCATCGCGGCATGGTCGAGGTCTATACCGGGCAGGCGAAAGAAAGCACGGTCTGGCAGCCGCGGCCGGCCGACCCGGAGCTCGAGGCCGAATTCCTGTCGCGCCTGATGGTCAGGCTCGGCGCCAAGGAAGAACAGGCGAAGACGCTGGTGGCCACCGCCGCCGCAGCACCTGCCGGACCGGCCCACGCGCGGCTCGTTGCCGGCCGACCCGGGCCGACCCTGCAGGTCGACGACAACTTCGACCGCGCCTGGCGCCGTGTCGGCGTGGCGCTGGATCGCAGCGGCTTCACGGTCGAAGATCGCGATCGCACCCAGGGCATCTACTTCGTCCGCTACGTCGACCCGAAATTCGCCGGCCGCGACGAGCCGAATCTCTTCTCGCGCCTATTAAGCTTCGGCCGCAAGAAGACCGACGACGGCTCGCCAGTCAAGTACCGCGTCAAGGTCACGGGCGATGGCGCCAGCAGCAGCGTCACCGTCCTCGATTCGCAGGGCCAGCCGGAGAACAGCGACAACGGCAAGCGAATCGCCGGGCTCCTGCTCGACGACCTCAAGTGATCCGAAACAGCCGACTCGCGGCGTGATCCGCTTTCGAAGCCTGGGCAGCGGCAGCAGCGGCAACGCCGCCGTCGTCGAAGCAACGAGCGGCATCACGACCACGAGGCTCCTGGTCGACGCCGGCTTCTCGCTGCGCGAGCTCGAGACGCGGCTGGGGCGAGCCGGCCTCGGCGTCGACGACCTCGACGCGATCTTCGTCACGCATGAGCACGGCGACCACGTCGGCTGTGCCACCACCCTGGCCACCCGGCACGGCCTGCCGCTCTGGATGAGCCGCGGCACCTGGAGCGCGATCGGCGAAGCAGTCGCGCCACCCGGCCTTCGCTTTGCCCGCGACGACGAGAGCATTGCCGTCGGCGACCTCGAGTTGCTGCCGTTCACCGTCGCCCACGACGCCGCCGAGCCGCTGCAGCTGCGTTGCAGCGACGGCTGCGTGCACCTCGTCGTCCTCACCGACCTCGGTTCGATCACGGCGCACATGATCGAGCGAGTCGGCGGCTGCGATGCGCTCATTCTCGAATGCAATCACGACGCGGTGATGCTGGCCGGCTCACGCTATCCGCCGTCGCTGAAGGCGAGGATCGGCGGCCGCTTCGGCCACCTGAGCAACGCGGTCGCAGAGGAGATCCTGGCCCGCTGCATGAGCAGCCGGCTGTGTCACGTCGTCGCGGCCCACCTCAGCCGCGAGAACAACCGGCCCGACCTGGCGCGAGCCGCGCTCGCCGGCACGTGGGGCGGAGCGAGCGGCGCGGAGATCGTCGTCGCCGATCCGAATGCGGGCTTCGACTGGCTGCAGATCGGCTGACCGGGGCTCGACGCGCCAGCCCGGTCGACTGCGGGCGTCAGTGGATCTTCGCCGCCTCGACTTCCATCTGCGTCACCAAAGAGTCCATCTGGTCGACGACCGCCTGGGCGGTGGCGCGCTGCGTCAGGTCGACGCCGGCCTTTTTCAGCTGCTCCATCGGATGATCGTTGCCGCCGCTGCGCAGCAGCGTCAGGTAGCGCCCGGTCGCCGCCTGGCGTGACTCCGAGGAGCCGGTCGTCATCGCATTGAAAAGCCTGGCCGATGAGGCGAAGCAGGTCGCGTACTGATAGACGTAGTACGGGGTGTTGAAGAAATGCGGGATCCGCGCCCAGGTGAACTTGTAGAAGTCGTCCACCGTCAAGGCGTCGCCCCAGTACTCCTTCAGCAGGCCGGCGTAGAGCGTATTGAGCACGTCGGTTGTGAGCGGTTGTCCCTGCTCGACCAGACGATGCGCCCGCAACTCGAAGTCGGCGAAGAGCACCTGCGTGTAAAACGTGCCGACGATCGAGTCGACGGCGTGCTGAAGCAGCAGGAAGCGCTCCTTCGGGTCGGTGGTCTGCTTGAGGAGCTGATCGAGCAGGAAGCGTTCGTTCGTCGTCGAGGCAACCTCGGCGACGAAGATCGTGTAGTCGGCCGTCGCGAACGGCTGTGTCTCGTACGACAGCACCGTGTGCATCGCATGGCCGGCTTCGTGCGCGAGCGTGAACGCCGCGTCGAGCGTGTCGTTGTAGTTCATCAGCAGGTACGGCCCGACGCCGTACACGCCGGCGTTGTAGGCGCCGCTGCGCTTGCCCGGGTTCTCGTAGACGTCGACGCGACCGCCCGAGACGAAGCGGCGGTACTTGCCGACGTAGTCCGCGCCGAGCGGCGCCACCGACTCGATCGCCAGCTCGCGCGCCTGCTCATACGGATAGGTCTTGTCGCTGGCGAATAGCGCCAGCGAGGCGTCGTAGAGGTGGTAGCTGTCGAGCTCCAACACCTTCTTGCGCAGACGGGCGTAGCGCTGCAGCGGCGCCGTGCCGGCCTTCGTCGCATCGACCAGCGCCTCGACCACCGCGCGCGGCACGGCATTGCCGTTCAGGGCGGCATCGAGCGTGCTGTCGAAGTTGCGCGCCTGCGCCAGATACCAGTCGCGCTGCAGCAGGCCGTTGTAGATCGACGCGTAGGTGTTCGCGGTGGCCCCGTAGGTGCCGACGTGGGCCGCCGCGGCCCGGGCGCGATCGTCCTGGTTGCGGTCGCTGTCGAGCAGCGCCGCGTAGTTGCCAGGCGTCAGCGTCACCTCCTTGCCGTCGGCGGTCTTGATGGTCGGAAACTTGATGTCGGAGGTACTGAGCTCGGAATAGATCGCCGCCGGCGCGGCGTTCAGCTGGCTGCTCAGCGACAGCAGCCGCTCGCCCTTGTCGTCGAGCACGTGGGCCTGGCGGCGATAGCTGTCGAGAATCGGAAATCGATACGGCGCGAGCGCCGGCGTCTCGGCGATCCAGGTCGTCATCGACGCTTCTGGAATCTTCAGCAGCTCCGGCGTGAACCAGGCCGACGCGGTCTCGAACCTGGCGAACACGGCAGTGACGCGCTGAAAGCGCCCCGAGACCGCCTGATCGCGGGTGTCAATGTCGCGCTGCAGCTGCGGATAGCGATACAGGCGATATTGCAGCTTGCCGATCTCGTCGAACGCCTGGTAGGCCGTGAGTACAGCGGCCGGCCCCTGGACGAGCGTGCCCTTGAGGGCGGCAAACGCGTTCATCTTCGCGTCCATGTCGCGCATACCCGCTTCCCAGGCGTCCCAGCTCGGATAGATCGCCGAAAAGTCCCACTTGAACTCGGCGGGAGTGTCGGCCCGATTTCGAACCGTCGACGGCGCCGCCCCCGCAGCAGCAGTCAACGAAGTGGCGGAGGCGCACCGGGCGCAGACGAGGCGAGTGAGCATCTTCACGAGGTGCGATGGGCAGCGCCCGATGGCAGTGGGAAAGTCCGAGACTGGCGCAGTGTTGCGCCCCGTAGCGCCGCGGTCAACTTGTCAAGAACGCAATGCAAAGAGCCGCCCGAAGGCGGCTCTTGCGCTCGAGCCGACGCTCTACTTCTGCGCGGCCGAAGCGGCGTCCATGGCCGACGAGGCAGCCATGGCAGCCGACGACGCGGAGTCCATCGCTGCCGAGGCAGCCATCATGCTCGACGAAGCCGCCGAGTCGGCCATCGGCGTGGTGGCCGGAGCCATCGTTGCGGGCGTGGTCGTGGTGGTGGTGGTCGAGGTGTCTTCCTTCTTGCTGCAGGCGGTAAAGGATACGGCGGCCGCGAGCGTAACCATGAGCAATGCTGTTTTCATATTTCTCCTCGATTCAGGTGGTTCGGACAATTCCGGTAATTGTGGGAACCCCTTGCTCGAGGACCCCATCGTCAAAGACAAGGAAAGCTGTGGCATTTCCCGTGCCTAACTGCTCATTATAGGCACCTTAGGGGCTTTCCCTAGAGGCCCAGCGTCGTCACCGGGAAGGCTTCGACAGAGCGTTGCAAAAGCGCGTCAATCGATTCACGGCAGTCGACTTGGTCCGAAGGCCGGCCCGACACGGTGCCGCGGTAGCGAACGCGATCGAGCAGGCAAACGCTGACGAGCCCGGGGACGAAAAGCAGTGTCGGCACCTGGTCGGCTTCGATCTCCTCGGTCGCCCGGCACTGGATGACATGCGCCCATTGCCGTCGCCACGTCGCGAAACGCGGGGCCCGGCGCGCAACGTCATCGAAGCTGTGCGCGATGACGACGAACTTGCACCGCGACGAAACCCACTGCGACAACGAAGCGACCAGCGCGGGCTCGTTGAGCGGCCAGTCGTTGAAGTTCGGATCGACGAGACAGATCTCGGCCGCGTCGTGTTGCGCGGCCCCGACCAGCGCTGCGCGCACTGCCTCGTGAAAGTCGTTTCTGGAAGCGATCTGGGCAATGCTTTCGCTGTTCATGACGGGCTCCGCTGAATCCTGCACCAGCCGGCCTCGGCCCAGCGCTCGAGCAGTTGTCTCGCGTCGGTGCCGAGGCGGCGCAAGCCCGCGCTATCCAGATGGCGCTCATCAGCGAGGCGGCGCAGCAGTTTCGCATCACTGCCGCTCGGCCGACAGGACTCGCCGTTGGTGAAAACGCGATCTCCGTCGTAAAGCATGCGGGTTCGCCGATCGAGGACGACGCCGGCATCGACCGACAAGCCGGCACCGCGCTCGAACCAGGTGCCTGGCTTGGGCTCGCTCAACACTTCCCCGAGAGCACGGCCGCGTTCTTCGGCCCGCTGCAACGCGGCGTCGATAGCGGCATCGGCAAAACGACGAAGCGACGCAGGAATCCGTGCCGGGTGAGCGGTGGCCGGCTCGCCG
This sequence comes from Pseudomonadota bacterium, assembly GCA_030854825.1. The sequence goes on along the minus strand of JALYSL010000345.1, from coordinate 80 downwards.
GCGTCTGCGTAAAGCGTGTTTAAGCGATCTTCGGCGCCGGCGTCGGCAAGGGTTTCCGACAGCCGCTGCAAGGTTTCGCC